>NZ_JBCAUP010000018.1:0-114701 GCF_038433355.1 Brucella cytisi | reverse complement strand
TAGAGCGTTTCCGTTTTTCTCTGAATCGAATGCGCTTCCCAAATCAGTTTTGTTCTGATTCACTGATGCTGGCTGGATGGAGGCCAGCGTTGGATGACCGCACCGATATCGAATGATCTTCGAGAGCGCGTTATTGCCGCCGTGCTGAGTGGCGAAAGCGTTCGTTCAGTGGCGACGCGGTTTGAAATTGCCGCATCTTCAGTCGTAAAATGGTCCCAGCGCCATCGTGCGACCGGATCGGTTCATCCCGGCAAGATGGGCGGCCACCGCAAGCGGATACTCGAACCGCATCGTGATATCATTGTGCAACGGCTCGCCGAGAACCCACACCTGACACTCCATGGCCTGAAGGCGGCGTTGACCGAGCGGGGTATTTCCGTCTCGCACAATACGATCTGGGAATTCATTCGCAGTGAAGGGCTGCGCTTCAAAAAAAACACTATTCGCCCTTGAGCAAGCTCGTGCCGACGTCGCTCGCAAAAGACAGCGCTGGAAGACCCTGCAAAATCACCTTGATCCCGAACGGCTGGTCTTCATTGATGAGACCTGGATCAAGACCAACATGTCGCCGATCAGAGGCTGGGGTCCAAAAGGCAAGCGACTGCGGGCATTTGCACCGCATGGCCACTGGCGCACGCTGACATTCCTGGGCGCTTTGAGAAACGATCAGCTTACAGCACCCTGTGTCTTCGACGGACCGATGAACGGCCAGTGTTTCCGCGCCTATGTCGAGCAGCAGTTGGTCCCGGTGCTCAAGCCAGGCGACATTGTCGTCATGGACAATCTCGGCAGCCATAAGTCGGCAACCATCCGTCAATTGATCAAAGCCGCTGGCGCGCGCCTCTGGTTCCTGCCACCCTATTCGCCGGACCTCAATCCGATCGAACAAGCCTTTTCCAAGATCAAGCATTGGATGAGAAATGCACAAAAGCGCACCATCGAAGACACATGGCGTCATATCGGCAGGCTGGTCGAAACCATCCAGCCCGCCGAATGCCAAAACTATTTGGAAAACGCCGGATATGGTTCCGTTAAAAGGTGAAACGCTCTAGGGCACCAATCGAAATTGCGGAAAGCGGTCGCAGCCAAGCACTACTAACCTGAAGCGACCACTGAGCATTGAGATCGGCATGGGAATCCGGATTTACAACTCCGTCTGGTCGTAAACGCGTCGGCGCGCCTTGATGACATCCAGATTGTTGTGGACCCAGAAGTTGAACCCCTCAAGGGCTTGCAAGGCTCCGTGGCCGATATCCGTCAGCTCATACTCAACACGTGGCGGCACTTCAGGGAAGTAGTGTCGTATAACGAAGCCGTCACGCTCGAGATTGCGCAGCGTAAGTGTTAGCATGCGCTGGGTGATTTCACTCACCTCTCTTTTCAATGCTGAAAAACGGAGGCGATTATCTTCGGCGAGAGATAGACGCCAAAGAACCGGCACTGTCCATTTGTCACTCAGCAGGCTGCAAACACCGTTTGACGGAATTGGCCGGAATTTTCTGTCGTTGCCTGATCCGCGCGGTGTGCTGGCATCGAACTGTTCATTCAAGGGTATCATCCTTGTGCCTCACGCTGAAAAATGTGCCGTCTTCCGGCAAACCTACATTTGTATATATAGACTGTCCTTGTCCAACGCGAGGGTTTCAAGTGACCAATAGCAAGCATCACATTCTGGTTTTTGGCGCTACCGGAAGGCAGGGAGGATCTGTCGTCGAAGCCTTGTTGAAGGCGGGATGGCCCGTTCGCGCGCTCGTTCAGGATTCCAGCAAAGCTGCATCTCAGCAACTACGGAATGCAGGGGTCGATCTTGTACAGGGAGCACTTGAAGAGACCGATGTTATCCGCTCGGCGATTAAAGACGCCTATGGCGTCTTTAGCGTACTGCCGGGAAACCTGGCCGCCGAGGACGAAATTCGTTATGGCATTTCGATTGCGAATATCGCTGCCGAAACCGGCATTAGTCATTTTGTTTATTCGTCGGGCGCCAGCGTGGGGAATGAACTGACAGGCGTTGCGCGTTTCGACGCCAAACATCGCATTGAAGCCCAAATTCGACAGCTCGACATGACTACGACCATCATCCGGCCAATGATTTTCATGGAAATGCTCGTGCGACCTGGCTTCGGTCTGGACAAAGGCCGCCTGGTTTCCCTCATCAGGCCGGACCACTCTATTCAGCTTACCGCCGTGGAAGACATCGGCAAGATCGTTGCTGCCGTACTTGCCGACAAACCCCGTTTTGGTGCCAGAACACTTAAGATCGCGAGCGACCGCCTGACCGGGCGCGAGCTTGAGGTCGCCCTTAGCGAAGCAGCCGGTCGCCCGATAACCTATGAACGGTTTTCCCAGGATATTCTCGACGCAAACGCGGATCTCGCCCATATGGCAAAGAGCCTGGAAGATGGACCGCTTGCCGAGCGGGTCGATCTGGAGGACATGCGTGAGATTAATCCCGAGTTGTTGACTTTCGCGTCCTGGCTTGCTGGCAATGGGCGCAGGTCACTTGATGCAGCCTTACAGGTCTGAGTGCCGTGACATCACGCACGCTTCAGGACGAACAAGCGAGCCGCGAAGGGGAAAGGCTTGCCATGCTGCTTCCAACACCTTAGTTGACATTCGCCCATGATTTGGTGTTGCCAGCCGTCGGCATGGCAATGACGTCTCTTTTGCCACCAAAGACAAATGGGCGTCGTGGAAGCTCCAACTGCAAAAATTGCTCAAATTATGATCAAGGTCATCGGTAACCTGGGAGTTTTCTCTAGTAAATATTCGATAATTTTCGCTGCGGAAACAATTACTTGGTGCCCTGAGTGACCAAGGGACAGAGCAACAACTGGTATCATCTAACTTTTCGGCCCGAACACGTACTGTTGAGCTCCCGGCATACTCTAGTTAAAAATAACTGCAATGCCGGTGCCGGATCATCCGCATGGTAGATCATGTAAATATCCGAAACTGGTGGATCCGGACGAATAGGCAGGAAAACTAAAGGACCCGAGGTCAGATGGGCAATTCCGGCAGGAACGATACTGACACCAAAACCAGCTGCAATCAGACTCGGAATAGACTGTGCGTCGATTACTTGTTGCGAAATACGCGGTCTGTATCCGGATGCCACGACATAGGACATGACATAGGCCGCAAAGTCCGAGCTCTCGGGCTGTAGTATTACGAACGGGTCATCTTTCAAATCCGTCATTGATATGCTGGTTCTTCCAGCTAGTTTGTGGTCGCTGCGCACCAGCGCCACCAATTCCTCCTGCCATGCATGCTCATAGGCAAGTTCGCTTCCATGAGGTATAGATCGATTGAAGCTGACGTCCGTGCGCCGCCGGCGAACTTCATCAATCTGGGTCTGGGGCGACTGTTCATGTATGCGCAAGGTGATCTGCGGATAAGCTTGTGCAAAGTTGGAGAGCAACTCCGACAGGCCACCGCGCAGGATTGAGCCTGTCGTCCCAATTTCGATCAAGCCTTCCTGTCCGTGATGTATTTCGCGCATTTCCTGCAGGCTGCGCTCATACTGCACAAGCATATTGGTTGCATATTGCCGAAAAAGCTTACCGGCGCGGGTCAATGCCACTTTTCGGCTCGTGCGGTTGATGAGCTCCACACCCAACTCACGTTCAAGCGTTTGGATTTGGGTACTGAGTGGCGGCTGGGACATATTGAGACGTTGCGCCGCCCGAGTGAAACTCAATTCCTCCGCAAGAACGACGAAACACTGGAGCTGACGCATTCTCATAGCGTGACCCTATAGATTTCTCATAAATTGATATTAGACACGGATAATTTATTCGGCAACTATTGCCATGTCAGGGGGACTGACGATGAATGCTGCGAATGGAGGAAACGGTGGAGGCCGTTGTTCGAGGGCTTTCGCGAAAATTACTCCCCCTTTTTGATTGGGAGGAATCTAAATGCCGAGTTGGTCAAAGTCCTTGTTTGGACAGGTGTGCATCGCGCTTGTTCTTGGTGTCGCCGCTGGCTTCTTCATACCTGACCTGGCGATGCAAATGAAACCGCTTGGCGATGGTTTTATCAAGCTGATCAAGATGTTGGTCCCAGCGATTGTCTTTTGCGTGGTTGTACACGGAATTGCGGGTGCTGGCAGCCTCACCAAGGTTGGGCGCGTCGGCGTCCGGGCTCTCATCTATTTCGAGGTCGTCACCACGATCGCGCTCGCGCTTGGCATCGTTGTTGCTTATGTCTTTGGTCCGGGCCATGGCATGAACATCGATGTAAGCAAGCTCGATGCGTCTGCCCTTTCCACCTACGTTGAAAAGGCTCATGAAGTCTCTAGCGGCGGCACGGTAGAGTTCCTGATGAAGCTCATACCCACTACGATCGTGAGTGGTTTCGTCCAGGGTGATATCCTGCAGGTACTCCTGGTGGCTATCCTCTTCGGTTGCGCACTTGCACAAGTTGGCGAGCGCGCCAGACCGCTTCTCCACATCATCGAGATGGCTGGCGACGTCGTCTTCAAAATCATGGCATTTATCGTTCGCCTGGCACCGCTTGGCGTATTCGGCGCCATAGCCTACACGGTCGGCAGGTACGGTATCGGATCATTGGCGCAACTCGGCTACCTCGTGGTTCTGTTCTACCTGACAATTGCGCTTTTCGTCGCCATCGTACTCGGCTCCATATTGAGGGCCGCCGGTTTCAGCATCGTGAAGCTGCTGCGCTATTTGCGCACCGAAGTCAGTATTGTTGCGGGTACAGCCTCGAGCGACGCGGTCTTGCCCCAGACCATGCGCAAGCTTGAACATCTCGGTATTAAAGATTCCACTGTGGGCCTTGTCATCCCAACCGGCTATTCGTTCAACCTTGATGCATTCTCGATATATTTGACACTTGCTGCTGTATTCATCGCCCAAGCCACGAATACGCCACTCGCGTTAGGTGATCTTCTGGCGATTCTTGGTGTCGCTTTGGTAACGTCTAAAGGTGCTCATGGGGTGCCAGGTTCGGCGATTGTCATCCTCGCTGCGACGCTGGCGGCCATCCCCAGCATTCCTGCCATCGGGCTGGTCCTTGTGCTCTCAGTGGATTGGTTCATGGGCATTGCGCGTGCACTCGGCAACTATATCGGCAATTGCGTGGCAACCGTGGTCATCGCATCCTGGGTAGGTGATATCGATAAGGATCGCGCCCGCAGGATACTGGACGGAGAAAGCGTGTCAGCACCGGATTTACCGGTTGTTGAGACAATCGCGCAGAACATCGGCAAGCCGGATCCGCTATCCCGACCGCAGATGTGAAGCGAAGGAAAACCTGCGTCAGATGGTTTCCATACATCGGTCCAAACGGCTGGAACAGAAGCCAACGGATAATACAGCTTTGTACGAATAGTAGCTGATCTCGATACAGGGAAAGCGATAAAACAGACTTGCAAAACTCTGCGAACAAGGTATCTCCTCCCCAATCCGAGGGTGTGTACGACGACCGGAACTCATCAGCTAGACCAAAAGCAACAGGTGCTGAAACGGGCAAGAGACCTGCGACCCTTCTGGCTTCAGCACGCAACAATGTCTTGGTTTCAGCTGTGTGACATGGGGCAGCCCGGCTTTCCAACACTAAGCCGAAAGCTCTCTTCTGACGATCTCCGCGCCTGCACTCAGGGCCTGCAGCTTCCCGACCGCTACTTGACGAGACAGAGGTGCCATGCCGCAGTTTGTGCAAGGATAGAGCTTGTCGGCATCCACGAATTGCAATGCTTTCCGCAAAGTGTTGGCGACGTTCTCCGGGGTTTCCACGGCGTTGGTTGCCACGTCAATGGCCCCTACCATCACCTTTTTACCTCGAATGAGTTCAATCAAATCGATGGGAACATGCGAATTGTGGCATTCGAGAGAGATCAGATCGACACTGGATTTCTGCAGTTTTGGGAAGGTTTCTTCATACTGCCTCCACTCCGATCCCAAGGTCTTTTTCCAATCGGTGTTGGCCTTGATACCGTAACCATAGCAAATATGGACGGCAGTTTCGCACTGAAGTCCTTCCATTGCCTTTTCCAGCGTGGCAACGCCCCAGTCATTTACCTCATTAAAAAACACATTGAAGGCAGGCTCGTCGAACTGGATGATATCGACACCAGCAGCCTCCAACTCCTTGGCTTCTTCATTGAGAGCTTTGGCGAATTCCCAGGCCAGCTTTTCACGACTGTTATAATGCGAATCATAGAGCGTATCGATCATAGTCATGGGACCCGGCAGCGCCCATTTGATGGGATGCTTGGTCTGCTGACGCAAAAACTTTGCATCTTCGACAAAAACTGGCTTTGAGCGAGAAACAGCCCCAACGACTGTCGGCACACTCGCATCATAGCGATTACGAATTCTGACGGTTTCCCGTTTCTCAAAGTCAACGCCGCTGAGGTGCTCAATAAACGTCGTGACGAAATGTTGGCGCGTCTGCTCACCGTCGCTGACGATATCAATACCCGCACGTCGTTGATCATCCAAGGACAAACGCAGAGCGTCTCGCTTGCCTTCAATCAACTCCTCATCCTGTAATTTCCAGGGTGACCAAAGTTTCTCAGGTTGTGCAAGCCAGGAGGGCTTCGGTAAGCTTCCAGCCGTTGAGGTGGGCAATAGTCTTTTCATGATGGGCGACCTTTTATCGTTAGTTCGTCAATGAGCGTAATTGGCAGACCATTGTTCAAGAATCTCTTTGTATGGTTTGATGAAGTGCTCATCCGCGAACTTTCCCTGCTCAACAGCCAGCCTGCTACGCTCTTCTCGGTCGTAGACAATTCGGGTCAGCGAATAGTCCTGCTGCTTCAAGTTCGGTTGATAGCATGCACCTGCTGGAGAATTGGAGTTATAGATCTCTGGTCGGTAAATCTTTTGGAAGGTCTCCATCGTACTGATAGTGCTGATAAGCTCGAGATTTGTGTAATCACCCGGCAAATCTCCGATAAAATAGAAAGCCAAAGGTGCAACGCTATTTCGAGGCATGAAAAATCGAACCTGCAATCCCATTTTTCTGAAGTATTCATCGGTCGGCGAGAACTCGTTCTGCCGGTATTCGACACCAAGTATAGGATGTTGGTTGTCTGTCCGATGATAGATTTTGCTACTTGATGCACTCAGGCATATGACGGGTGGTTTATTGAAATTTTCTTTGTAAGCAGCTGAATTGAGGAAACATTTGAACAGATTTCCATGAAGATCGCCGAAATTGTCCGGCGTTGCGAATTCGGATCGGTTCTTATTGTACTCTGGCAGCAATACGCTGAAGTCATAATCCCGCACGTAAGAAGAGAAGTTGTTTCCGACAATACCCTCAATACGCTCGTTGGTGTTTCGATCCACGATATTCGTCTTCAGTATCTCAATCAGTGGGAAGGCATCGTTTTTGCCTTCAAGACCGATTTTCATTTCAACCGAAATGATTTCGAGTTTAACGGAATAGCGATCGCCTTCCGGGTTATCCCAATGCGCCAGCGCGTTGAAACGATTGTCAATCATTCTCAAGGCGTTACGGAGGTTGTCCTGGCGGTTCTCTCCTCTGGCCAAATTAGCAAAATTCGTCGTGATACGCGTATTGTCCAAAGGGTGATAGTTCTCATCAAAACGATGGCTCATGACGCGGAACGTAAAGTCGTGATGCGTCGTGATATGCGACCGATCTACGACCGGCTCGCCCTTGGCGGCGACTGGAATTGCGGTTTGAGACATAACCTATCCCAATAAGTTGGGGGCATGGGTCAGCGGACACATAGCAACACAGACCGTTACACGGTCTTTGCTACGGCACACCGGGACACCCCGCCCGTGGACGTTACTTTGCCAAGGCAGGTCTCCTGGCTAGCGGGTCATTGCTATCGTCCGTCTTCCCAGGGAGAACCCCAGTGACATTCTGGACGTCAGCTTGCCGCTTACAGTTGCGGGGGCAGCGCCGACTTTCCCGAATGAGACGGGGCACGGACTTCCCTCTTAGCTCCGGCGTATCGAATACGACAGCCGGAGAACCTAGACATTGCAACCTTCCTGCATCGGCCACACAATGTCAATAGCACATAAAGAAATGTTTATATCTTTAAGTCCAAGGCCACGAGCAGGTTCTGGTAATCCCTGCTCGATAGCCATGACTGGTATGGGGCCGATAACAGTCTTGGCGATGGGTCACGTTCTATGGCGGCTATTTTATTCATGGTCGGCAAAATCGGACAGTCTGGTCCCGACCTCATTGTGGCCGTTTGTCGTTTTGAATGACTTTCCATGACTCAGACGTTAAGATGGCCGGAATTGACAGCAAAGCCAAAACTTTACACGGCCCTTAATCACCTATGGAAAGAGAATTTATGCAGAAGATGGCAGTTATCTTCAGTGCCATTATCTTGACGTTTTCGATCCCCGCAAAGGCTGATCGACTTGTTTGTTCTGAATCAAAACATCTGCGCTACATGAAAATGGTGGGCAAGGTTGGCGAGATGGGGATCGACCTTGACCCTGTGGGGCAGGATCGTGAGGTTTTCGAGAGGTTGATAGCCGCATATGAAACTCTCAACCCGAAAGGACCGAAGACCTCGCTTTTCGTCGCGCATGTTCCTACCGGTCAGATTTATAGTCAGATATGTGCGGCAGAGCGCTGCACGATGGAAGAAATGTCAACTCCCGAGCAAGCCTGTTTGATTGATCACATGAACCAATGTAGCTATGTCGCACTTCGCTTCCGGGGCGAAGAGTTCTGCCTGCTCCGTTCGCCAAAAAATTAAGTATTTGATCCCTGCATTTGATGGGTCGTTTCGCACTCGCGCAATCGCCGAACTCTGTTTGTTATTCGGCTATTTGTCTCGAAATTCCTCAATGTTGCATTAGGAAGAACTGACTTTAAATTCTCACGGGAATTCCTGTCGCAATGGTCGGGTGTCAAAGCCCGACTTACACGACAGATTTTTGCAGGCCACTTCGCCCCTCTCTCCGCCCGCAAGCCGACCGACCGGTTCCCGCCCATCAGCGGTGGTTGAAGCATGAAAAGTGAAACTATCACTTTGGAAATCGTGTGACTTTTACACCAATGTCTGGAACGAAGGTGCAAGCGCTCGCACGGCTAGCGACCTCGTTGCTGTCGCTGCCGTTGCAAAAAAAACGAAGGTTTTTCGGATGAGTATACTGCGATTGGTGAGCCCGTTGGCATTCAGTGTAGCGGGCCCGGTATTCCAATCGTGAAATAAAAGCACAGATCCCTTCCACCAAGCGCAATTTCCTCTAATGAAGTGGCTGGGGGACTAGCGACCAATTATCAACCCGGCGACAGTTTCAAGTCGAGGCGTGCGAGGCACTCAGGGTCCGCAACCGCCCGAATTGCGATGATTTTTCCGTCGTTAAAGAAAAAGCGTAGCACAAAATGCCGATGTTCATCAGGAGCTATGATGAGGCCAGGGCACCCATCCACAACCGCCGGCAAGGCACTGTGCGCTCGGCCCTTGAAAGCCTCTGCTACGGCCCTTGCGCCGCGGATCTCAGGAAGCGAACCCTGGCGGGTAGCTTCGCAATCGGCCCGGAAAACGGCGTCCGGATCCAGCACGGATACCAGCGCCTCGAAGTTGCCGCCTCGCGCCGCGGCAAGAAAGGCTTCGACGAGCTTCCACCGCATGGCGCGGTCGGCGCTATCCGCCTTCGGCAAACCTTGCACGCGGCGGCGGGCGCGGCTTGCGAGTTGGCGCGTAGCCTCTGTGGACCGGCCGACAATGGAGGCGATCTCATTGTACGGTACCGCAAATACGTCGCGCAGCACGAATGCCAGACGTTCAGCGGGAGCAAGTTTTTCGAGCACCACAAACAAGGCCAGGCCGACCGAATCCGCTGCGGTTAACCGGTCCTCCAGACCTTTGCCAGCTTCGTGAATAGTCTTGGATCCGATTTTGTCGAAAGACTCTTCACGCCTCGCCTTGCGTGATCGCAGCATATCTAGACAGATTCGGGCTGTGGTGGTTGTCAACCAACCGCCCGGATTGGTGATATCCTCGACCTTCGTTCGGGAGAGGCGCAGCCAGGTTTCTTGCACCGCATCCTCTGCTTCGTTCAGTGAACCGAGCATGCGGCACGCCACTGCCCGCAGGTGTGGGCGATTGGCCTCGAATTGCTCAAGCGAGATTTTTTTTGCTTCCATCGGTCACGTTTCCTTCAAACACTTCGTCATGGGTATGACGAACGAAAACTGGCGGATGTGACAAAGAACGGTTCCGGCGGTGACGTCGTCTTACTCAAACAATCGGTGCTCGCATCGGAACAAAGAGGTATCGGAATGTTTAGCAAGGTTATGTTCGCGACGTTGTTCGTATCGGATCAGGACAGGTCGCTTGACTTCTATACCAGAAACTTAGGCTTCGAGAAGACAGCCGACAATCCCGGTCCTGAGGGTCGCTTCCTGTTGATAAGCTACAAAGGTCAGGGATGGCCAATCCTGCTTTGGCCAGGTGTTGGTGGCCGCGCGGCTTCCGACACTGACAAGACAGGGGCAATATTTCTTCAAACTGACGATCTTCGGAGGGACTTTATCGAGCTCAGCGCGCGTGGCGTCAAGTTCGTCGAGCAGGAGCCCCAGGAATATGCTTATGGCGTGCTGGTGACAGCGCTGGACCCCGATGGCAACCGAATTGCTCTGCGGCAGCAGGGAAACCAACGGCCACTCGTGAAATAGTGAGTACGAGTAAGGTGCGGTCTGCAAGGACGTCTGGCCGACCGCGTCTGCGACTTTGTGATAGTACTGGGCTCAGTTCCCGCTATTGATGGACATAAGGGCAAGCGAAAGGACGTTCTTTGTGGCTCTGATGGGATGGACGCCTCCTCTTCAATAGTGTTCAACATACCTATTCTGCCACATCAACGCCGTCGGAGGGGCGTCTATCCCATCAGAGCCTATCAGTTTCCTTCCAATTCAAAACCAGGAATGTAATTGTTCAGGTAATTATTGTTATGCAGAATCCGGGCGGGCAGAATGAAGCCCACGAGAAAGCGATCAAATGAAGGTGCTGGCGAGAATATTCCGTTCACTTCTTGTCTTCCTGTCGATCCCCTGGGGTGTAGGCAGTGCACAGACAGACGCGATGAAACTCGGGCCGTTCGAGCGTACCAGGCCACGCATGCTAAGCGTTCCGATGGGTGAGGAAACCTTCGCCGAATATGATGCTTTGAACGGTTCCATCGGCCTCGCCCAACAATGCTCGGAAATCACGAATAGCTTCTGGGTAGAAGTAGAGAAGCGAGGAGAATGCATCCGCTATTATTCTGGCGGTTGGTCTGAGGACAACTCAACCGCCATCGTCTACTTCCCCGGAGATGCAATTCTCCGGAACTCGAAAGCAGTACGCTTCATAGGCAAATCCTATCTTGGCAAATCGCCCGCTTCCATTACGTCGGACATGTATGAATGGAGTGAAAAGGCCAGCGTTCCGGTTGTTTTTCTTGCAAGACCGGGTCTTTACGGTTCGTCTGGGGATCATAATCAGCGCCGTCACAAACGCGAAGTCGACCTTATGAACGGCGCGCTGGATCAACTTAAACAACGATATGGTATCAAGCGGTTCATTCTGGCCGGGCAATCCGGCGGGGGCCATATCGTTGCATCCTTGCTCACGCAAAGAAAAGATATCAAGGCCGTGGTTATTTCGTCCGGGCTTCTAGCGGTAAAGCGGGTCACAGAAATCTGGGATCGTCGCCGCTCTGTTCCTGGCCCGTTGCTGCACGATATTGATGCTTTCTATGATCCTGTCGACGAAATACAATTGATTTCCAACACCCCCGCCCCCATCATCTGGGTCCTGTCCGACCCGGAAGATCTTGTCATACCCTTTTCCACGCAGCTTTTTTATGTGCGCAAACTGAAAGCGGCGGGTTTTAACCCCTACCACATTTATGTCAGGGCCGGAGACCGACAGCATCACGGACTTTATAAACAGGCAGAACTGACGTCGGCATTGATTGCCCAGGGAAAGACGCCGCGACAAATCATGGCGGCGTTGCAGGCCATGGATCTGGAACAGATCGAATAGGCCTGTCACTTTCCAAAGGATTGAAACATGTGTTCGACAATTTGATCCCGGCTGTCTTTATCTGGAGCCCCAAGAACAATTGCAATTGACAACCTTCCGTTTTGCAAGCGGGAGAATATCAGATTATTGATTGTCCTGTTAAGTGAACCCGTTTTCAAACCTGCCGCGCCGTCGATTTTTGATATGAGACGGTTGGTGTTCCTGTGCTTCTTCCCCTTCCATTCGAAAAATTCTTCCGCGCTCATCGCGACGATTTGAGGGTATTTTTTGTGCACATAGCGGGCAAGGACAAGGGCATCCCGCGCAGTCGTTTTCTGGTTGCTGCCTAGCCCGCTTGGAGATGAGAAGATTGTGTTCAACATGCCGATCTGGCGCGCGTGCTCATTCAGGAGTTGTGTGAATTGCGCGCGATTTCCGCTGTGCCAGGCCGCGAGCACATTACTTGCTTCGTTGGCACTGACGATAATACTGGCTCTCATCAGGTCGGTGATTGCCACTTGCTCCCCAGGTTCAAAACCCCACCAACTGTTGGTCTCGCGCACGTCTTCTGGAATAGTGAGCAATGTCTTCTGGTCTATAGCTTGTGCGACAAGACGGTCCATTACCAGGCAAAGTGTCAGCAGCTTCGTTAGAGAGGCCGGCTTTTGCACAAGTTCATCTTCAACCGAAAACAGGACCTCCTCTCTTTCACAATCGAAGAACAATGCGCTCGTGCCCGGCTTTATGTCTGGTTTTTGTGGGTCTGCTGCAGTTTCTTTCAGCCATGCAACCAGCTCATGTATTTTCGTGCTATTCGATCCCTTGAATAGGACAGTATCGCCTGCTTTGAGTTCCTTAAGCAAACGGGGTTTCAGCTGTTCGAAATGTTGCGCATGCATGGCGCGTTTATCAGGAAGTAGTTTCTCCCAGAAAGGAGCATAAAGAGAACCGACTGCATAGATTTTGTCTATCTGCCGGTCATTGACCTGCTGGGCAAGACCAATGTGGAAATTCGCTTCATCCGGCCCCAGCTCCGCCATCTGGCCCAGAACCGCGATCCGTCGACCGGTTGCTGGCTCAAGATGGAGGTGCTCCAGCGCCGCAGACATCGAACCGGGATTGGCATTATAGGCATCATCGATGATCTTGACCGGCTTGCCGTCGAGATGGATTTGCAGATCTTCTCCTCTGCCAGGGAGCGCCTTGAAACTGTTGAATGTAGCAAGCGCAGGAGAAATATCACATTCGACTGCAGCGACTGCGGCAAGAACAGCGAGGCTGTTCAGTGCCATGTGCATTCCAGGGGCCTTGAGATGATAGCATAGTTCGCCAAATGGTGTTCTTGCCCGAACCAATCGCCGGTCGGAAGAATAGTCGACCAATGCGTAGTCGGAGCTCTCCGTGATTCCATAATGTACGATTGTCAAACCCGCGCTTCTTGCTGCCGCATGGACCGTTTCCCATTCAAGCATATCCCGGTTCAGGACGGCGATATCCCCCTGTCTCATGCCTTTGAATATTGCTGACTTTGTCCGGGCAATGTCCCCGATAGTACTATTCTCGCTGAGATGTGCCGGTTGAATGTTGGTAAACACAGCCACTTGGGGTCGCGCCATACGCGTGCTTTGTCCCATCCGTCCGACAGCCATTTCCAGAACAATATAATTTGCTGCTCGATCGAAGGATGCGAGATTCCAGGCAACTCCATGAGGTAAATTGGCATTGTGTGTACTTTGCTCGACCTTTCCATAGGCACCTAAGGCATGTGACAGCATGGCGACCACAGTCGTTTTTCCCGCACTGCCTGTCACGCCGATAACCTTGCCTGCGAAGTGATCGCGCGCCATGGCCCCCAGGTTAAATAGGGCTCTGTCCGTCGCTTCTACTTCCAAAACAGGGATATCAAGCTTCGCACCGGCCAAAGTACCGATGGGCGCAATAATTGCTGCTGGCGTTTTGGGCAAGGATTTGATCTTTGAAAACGGGATGCCTTTGCCCTGCGCGTTGCGGAGCAGGACCATTTGCCCTTCCTGGAAGGTGGAAGCATGAATGGAGATGCCTCTCGCGGTCCAATGGTCTGGCGGCTGTGTAACCCAATGGCCTTGCGTGGCTCGAACAATTTCACCTGCGTCCCATCCGTTCGTTAACGACGATGAGGGCTTCAGCCTTATCTCTGGCGCTCCCGCCCGAAGAAACTTCAAATAGGCTATAAAACCAGAGAGGTAATGTTCCACGTCATCTATACGGATACGGAACGCATGGTGGCGGATAAAGCAACTGCCAACGATCTTGTCGGGTCTGGCAAAGTACATCGCCATTTCGGGCCAGAAGTAACCGTTGAGCAGGTAACGAGCTCGATGGTGAAGGGCGCTATAAAATTTCTTCAGATCGATGTCGTTGAGCAAGTGGCGAAGATCGGGGTTACTCCCGATCCTGTGGACCATCTGCTGGGCAGCCATCATCAGCTCAAGCAAGGTCGGAAATGTCGTAATGCGCTCAAGGACAAAGTCCAGATAAGAAGCGAAATTTCTGATGCCAAACTTGAAGTAACGGATGTCGGGGCGATATCTGGTCAATTCATTGACGCAATAGGCAAGCCAATGATCGTGCCATTTCCAGTGTTCTGCACGCAAAAAATGATCAAATGCCCGTTCGACAGCGTTGAGCCAGCGTTCGTCACCTGTGAGCTCATAAAGTCGCATCAATCCGAATGCCGCTTCGCCTTCATAATAAATGATGCGGAAATTCGCTTTAACTGCGAGATCCGGATAGGAAAGTACGTGGACAAAGGCACCGGTCTCGGCATTTTGCATGTGCAATATGCCCATTGCCAGTTGCTCAAGCAAAACATGATAGCAGCTGTCACCCGTCACCTGGCTATATTTGGTCAAGGCGAGAACAGCCACTGCATTTCCGCCAAGCTTGATTTCGCAATTTTGCTCAACGAGAAAAGCTGCAGTTGCACCACTTTCGAGGGTCACCGTCCTGATGAGCGTAGAGGTAAGATAGTGAAGCGCGCGATCGATTGCCTGTCCCAATGCTGGCTCGCGCGTTATCTCCCAGGCTTCGATTAGCGCGTAGGTGCTGCTTGCATGGCGCAGCGCATTATAGGCAGCTATCTCCCTGTCAAAACAGGGATGATAACCATATATAAAAGCTCCGCTATTGCCCACCTGTCGTGCAAGATGCGCAGAGCTGGTTTGGACCAGATGTTCTACATCGTTTGTTGTCAAGGCATCTGTTTTACGTCGTCCGGCATTTCGGCCCGAACTTTCCAGCTGATGGCAATCTTCATTCCCGTCTATGAAAAATCCATTGGTAGAAAAAAGAAAGACTTTATCGTTGTCGCCAAAATCCAGTGAAACACTGTCGCCGTAACGTTTGCGCGCATAAATATTGAAGTTGTTCTCATTCAGGACTGCATGAGCAATGTTACTTCCCCCATAAAGCATGGCGTTGCCATTGAGTTCTTGCTCAAGAAAAGCAATCCGGAGATCAGAATCGAACGCAATTCCGCATCTGAAGTAATTTCGTTTGGTCTTTTTCAGGAGCAGTCGTAATTCTTTCAGAGTCACGGCTTCAATCTCGTCCGACCACTCGATCCGCAACCAATTACCCCGAAGCTTCCGACTTCTGATAAGTTCTTGCAATGCAGGAATAATATTCTTCCAAGCCGCCTCGATTGTTACAGCTGTGCTATGAATAACAGATGCTCTCGCATCGCCGTCTGAAACAGAAATGAACAAGGTCAGCGGTGTTTTCCGCCATGTCTTGAAAAACGGATTGGTGCGAAGGTATTTTTCGATTAGCCGGATTTTGCGTGAGAAACCCAATGAGGTCTCATCTGGAAAAGGGACTTTGCCCTCAATTGTCGAAATCCCTGCGGAATTTTTTATCGAAACATCCATGAGCTCATTCCACCAGCTTGAATTTTTGTTTGAGGATCTTTCAAAAAACAAAAAGGGAAAAATGTCGGATATTCCGACAATGCATCTTAGGCTCCCTTCGGGTCTCCTCGCATTCCTATCGCTCTCTCAGTGCTTCGCCGGCCCGGTTGAACGGCTTGATCAAATATTCAAATACGGTTTTGCTGCCGGTATGGATATCCACTGTCGCGACCATACCGGGAACAATCGGAAAGCGACTGCCGTTCTTGTTGAACAATGCATCAGTTTCCGTTTTGATAAAAACGCGGTAGTAGAATTCTTCGGGCTTGGTCTCATCCTGTATCGTGTCAGGAGAAATACTGACGACCGTGCCCTTCAAACTGCCATAAACTGCATAGTCATACGCCGTTATTTTTACAGTCGCCGGCTGATCGGGGTGGATATAGGCAATGTCACGTGGCGAAATCCGGGCTTCGATGAGCAGTTGGTCATCGAGCGGAACGATAACCATCAGTTTTCCGTTTGGCGGAATTACGCCACCTATTGTTGAAACTTCAATATCTTTCACGATGCCACGTACTGGTGAACGCAAGGTAAGACGAGCCAGAGCATCAGATCTGCCACGAATTACCGATGAAAGTGACTCCACTTCGGCGTTTGCTTTCGCCAATTCTTCGCGGGCTTTAACAATATAGTCGGACTGGATTTCGGTTTCCTTGAGCTGAAGTTCCACCAGCTGTCGTTTCAGGCGAATGACTTCCACATTACTGGCGGCCCCCATCTTCGTCAGCGACTGGCTGATTTCGAGTTCGTCCTGTGCCAGCTTCCTGGATTCAGCTAGCCAGTCGAGGGATTCCTTCAGACTGCGCTTGCGTGCTTCAAAGAGTTTGGTTTCGGATGTCTTGAGCAAGGGGAAGTCGTCCAGTTCGTCAGGAAAGTCCAGATCACTTCCACTAACCTCGGCTGTCAGTCGCGCCGAACTGGCAAGAGCTGCCCGGTACTTGGCTGCACTTTCCTGCACCGTCGCTTCAGTAACAGTCGGGTCGAGCTGAGCCAGTATCTTGCCAGGCTCAACAACATCATCCTGACGCACATTCAGCTTCGCAAGGACTCCTCCCTCCAGAGACTGAATTACCTGTTCCTGGGAGGTAGGAACCACCTTACCGGTCCCGGTCGATACTTCGTCCAGCAGTGCCAGATAGGCCCATACCAGCAAAACAGCAAAAAGCGCACATACAAGTCGCACAAACTTCTTTGCGCGTTTAAGCCGCGCCCCGCCTGTGTTCCCGTTGACCCAATCACCGAAATCTTCCCCGAGTGCCGCCATAATGCCCTTCCTCCTAGGACTTTCTGGGTGTTTCAACCTTACTCACGCCGAGCAAAGTCTGCAAACCGCGCTCCTTGGTATCATCAAGCGCGATCTGCCCGTTTTCGACGACGAGCAATCGATTGACGAGCTCAAGAACGCGAGTGCGGTGTGTTGCAATGACTACGGTACGCCCCTCGCTCCATTTGGCGAACTGCTGAATGAAATGACGTTCGGTTGCTTCGTCCATCGACGAAGTCGGCTCATCAAGCAACACGACAGAGGGATCGCGGACCAACAGGCGCGCCAATAAGATGGCTTGCTTCTGCCCTCCGGACAGACCGCTCCCTCCTTCCTGGACCAGATGTTCAAGTCCCTGCGCCATTTTCCTGACGAAACTGTCCGCTCCCACCATGCTGAGTACGCGCTGGATTTCCTCGTCAGATGCATTGGGCGCGCCCATGATGATATTGTCACGCAGTGTACCGAAAAACAGGCGCGAATTCTGGGTCAAAAGACCAATGTCGCGCCGCACATCGGCGGGATCAATATGCGACAAAGACAGATGGTCGAGGGCAACATCTCCCTCGCTTGAATCCAGCAATCCCGACAAGGCAAGTAATAAAGTGGATTTGCCAGCCCCATTCCGTCCAAGCACAGCAATTCGTTCGCCCTGCTCAATCCGGAGATCTTTCACCAGGAGTACTGGAGAAGAGCTTTCGTCCCCATAGCGAAACAGCGCATTCTTAAAAGCATAGTCTCCCTTGATATTTGGACAATGAATACGGCTTTCGCTATCGGGATGGTCTACCGGCATCTGCATAAGATGGTCGAGGCCCTTTTTTGCGATCCTGGCGTGCTGTAATCTGCCAGCGATCTGGGAAAACTGACCCATTGGGGCCAACATTCGCGAACCTAGAATGGAAGCTCCCACCAATGCCCCGGTTGTTATATCTCCACTGATTACCATTGGTGCGCCAAGGAAAACGGTTAGCGCATAGACACCGGTCTGAACATTCTGTGTCCAGGTACTTAATCCATTGGTAATCGAACGAAGCCTGATTTGCGCTTCACCGGTCACAGCGTTGAAATGGTTCCATTGCTGCTGAAAGCGATCCTCAGCCTGCAGACTTTTAATGTCCTCGATGCCCTGTACTGTTTCGACCAACATGGCGTTGCGCAAGGATGATTCACGCATTGCCTCATTTGCGTGCTTACGTATACGCCTTTGCAAAAGGATACCCGGCAGGACAAGAGCGAACATCGCACCTATCGGGATAAAGACAAGAGATCCTGCCAGCCAGCCGAACAATGCGAGGAACAGAAGAAAAAAAGGGAGGTCGGCGATTGCTGATACAGTCGTCGATGTCAACAATTCGCGCACTTGTTCGACATCGCGCAATTGCGCGATAAATGAACCTGTCGATGTCGGCCGGGCCCTATTGCGTACGCGCAACGCATGGCCAAACACGACATCGGACATTTCCAGGTCTGTCCGCTTGCCGAGCATGTCAATTATGCCCATGCGGGCTCGACGCATCATGAAATCGAAGAACAGCGCCAGGAGCACACCGCTGAACAATACGTAGAGCGTATTGAAGGACTGGGCCGGAACCACGCGATCGTAGACCTGCATTGAGAAAATAATGCCTGCCAGGCCGAGTGTATTGGCTATAAGCGAAGCAACCACGACGTGGACATAGGAACCGTAATCGCGAAAGACGATACGTCTCAGCCAGTTTTCCCTGAAGGGCTTGATATAGGCATCAACGCGTGCATCAGGGACAGTTCTAGCAGGGCGGGCGAGCAAAACACGGCGTGTTTTTGCCAACAGTTCATCGAGCACGTAGACTTGTTCGAGCCTTTGTTCACCACTCAACCAGACTGCAGCTTCCCGGTCCTTTGAAATTTTGTGAACAACGACCAACTGCCCATCCGTCAGCTCCAGAATGAACGGAACGTGCCAGCTCGAAAAATTGATATTCTTTGTCTCGACCAGCTTGACGCCGAGGCCCATGCTGCGGGCAATAGCGTGAAGCTTCGTTTCGATAGCTGCTTTGTCGCCCTCGGCAGCGACTGCGAGTTTGGCCTTCTGAACCGAGAGTGGAAGCCGATAATATTGCGCAACAAGGCGCAATGCCTCCAACCAGTAATCCGCATGGCCCGGATGGCATTGTGGTTGATGAGCAGCCTCCGAGCGACCAAACGTCAGAACTGAGCCCATGTCGGGAGGATTTTCCCCGTGTTTCATTGGCTGGGCGTGCCTCCTCGCACCATCTTCGGATTGACGCCAAACTCCTTACGGACCTTGCCGGTATTATAAAGACAGCTGATATTCAGCCGGCGGAGATCGTGAATCGTGTTGGCGATTTGAAATCGCGACTCATGCAGTTCTTGTTCGGCATTGAGAAGATCGAGCAAAGTGCGTGTTCCAAGCTCCACATATTGCTCACGATACAGATCTCGGGTTTTGACCATCATGTCAGCGCGCGATTCCAGCGACCCCATCAAACGACCTAGAGTTCCGATCTGACTTCGCGCCTCCATGAGATTGCGATTGACGTCGTACTGGGCCGTACTGATGGCGGCTTCCGCCGACTGTAACGCGTAAGCTGCAGCTCTTTTAAGTGCTCCCGTCTGACCACCATTGTAGAGACTTGCAGACACATTCACACCGACAGCGTATTCGGGTTGACGGTCATTGCTTCTTGTATCATCGCGAGACGCATTAAGATCATATCCGGTTGAAGCCTCCAGCGATATGGTAGGGAATGCTTCAGCACGGCTGGCGGCCAATTGGGACTTTGCCTCTTCCTTCTCAGCCTTTGCCTGAAGCATAGCCGGCACTTCTTCCCAATCTGGCACTGCAGTGTCACAAGCCTTGCTCAGCCAACCGGGCGCATCGGAAGTCGGATTTGGTGTCCCTCCTCCCATCAATGCACCAAGCGCAGTTTGCCAACGATTCAGTTCCGACTGGAACTGTAACTGGGTAGCCAATGCAGATTCTACGCGTGCATCAGCTTGCACCTTGTCCGACATGGTGCTTGCGCCCTTGTCGGTTCGCTGATTGACGAGACCCGCAATACGCCTGACCCCCTCGACCTGTTCCTGAGCCAGAAACGACAACCGCCTGTAACGTTGTACTTCGACCACAGCATTCGCAGTATCTCGGGACAGATCATCGATTGCGAGAAGAAGGCGTGCGTTGCTGATGTCCTTAACGGCACGTTCTATATCGACTTTGCTGGACACCTTGCCAAAATCGTAGAGTAATTGGGATGCAGAAACATTGAAATTCGGTCGCCAACCCGCACGATTATTGCTTTGATATCCGGAATCCAGACCGGCATTCAACTTTGGATAATATCCTGCTTGCGCAGCACGGATACGTTCATCAGCCTGGTAGATACGTCCCGTCGCTTCACTAACCGCAGGATGCCACCCCACGGCGCGACGGACAGCGGCTTCCATGGTTATCGAGCCTGAGGCTACCGTGGCCGAAGCCGTAGACGCGGCCATATTACTCCTGTCGACCGCGGATCGTGGAGGATTAGGCGCCGCCGTCGACAGGAGTTGGGGGACCTGGGTTGTCGCAGCTTTGCGGTCAAGGCCCCTATCGATCGAAACAGTTTCCGTATCGGTTGTTTGGCATCCGACCAAAAGCCATGAGACAAACATGAAAGTCGTGGCATGACTTTGAAACCGGGTTTTACGCATTTAAGATCCGTCATTACCAGCCAAGGCCTGAAGTTTATCGGATGGCTCCCTGCCGCCGATGGGTTGGCGGCAGGGCAGACCGATCAAACCACGTGTGCGGTATGGACTTGGTCTTCTTGCGCAAGTGGATCAGGCGTCAGATAGGCCAGCGGATCATCTGTAACGCTGCCCTCGCCGATCGCGACCGAAGCCGTATCAGCGCTGCTCAACGTGGTTGGAGACCCACTTTCTCCAATGTCACTCTCGCTGGTTGGCAAGGTGATTTCGCCACTACCATCATCAAGAACGATGCTCTCTTGAAGGATTTCAGACTGATCGTGATGAGCGAACTGCTCGTCTCCATTGGTTGTCAGCTCATTCATTGGCACAACATCATCACCCGTGCTGAGGAAAGCAACATTCGCTGTGCCGCTATCTGTTTCTTCCCCTTGTATGGTCGTGTTTACGTTCACAGTAAGCGTAGCTTCCTGATAAACACCGTTATGTTCAATCCGGTAGGTGAACGTATCTGTGAAGTCACCACCTGCTGTTGCCCGATCATCCGGTGTGTAGGTATAAGAACCATCGGCATTGATCTCCAGAGCGCCATAATTACCCTGAACTACCTGGGAAGCACCTTCTACGACGTCCAGGAATGTAGTGCCATCACCGGACACCGAAAGTGGCGGCAGTTCTGTTCCGATCAGATCATTATCGAACAGATTGCCTTCTGCAACGAAGGTATCACTTACAGTATATTCGTCCAGATGGGTAATCGAGGATGCTATATCCACACTGACTGCACCTGCAAGACTCAGGCCGGTATCGACTTCCATCCTGACGCGATATTCGCCAATCGGGAGGTCCGGAACCAGAATGTCACCCACACCGCCAGATCCGAGCAAGCTGAGAAGCTGACTGGTGTTATAAATGGCATACTGCCCCCAGTTGCCTTCTCCGTCGTTCATTTCGACATAAAGAACGACACCCGTTCCCAGGCCCAGAAGGCTGCCCGCATCCACGGTCAGGGTAATATCTTGGGTGGTGTTGGCTTCGACCTCAAAGCTGCTGCTTACAAGGCTACCAGTTCCTACCGGCGGAAGGCCTGGGATCGAGACAACCCAACTATACTCGACTGCATCAGGAATGCTCTCACCTGGGGTTACCACATAGTCATATTCAACACCCGCCAACGCAGTATCATCAGCTACCAGTTCACCATCGAGATTGATGCTCAGATTGGCCTCTACTGAATTGGTGCCATCGGAGATGGTATAGGTGAAGACTTCCGACTGGCCGACCGAAGAAGTGTCTCCGTTGGGAGTATAGGTGTAGGAACCGTCTGCATTGATAACCAGAGTACCAAAGGCGCCATCAATGGTCGCACTGCCGTCTACGAGCTGAACAACCGTTCCATCGCTGAATGCTACCTGCGTAACTTCGGTTCCTGGAACGATGGTATCCTCACCGGCTTCGCCAGTAACAGCACCGTCGGGATCAATCACGTTGCCACTGACGGGAGTATCGCCGTCCACGAAACTGTGCTCGGTGAGCGAAACGGTGACCGATGTATCCTGAATAAGTGTCAGTGTATTGCTGAGAAGAGCCTCCGCCACGGCCCCTAAGACCGTATCCAATGACCCTGTCAGACCCAGATTACCAAGCGCTGTAGAGAGTACTTCAACCAGTTGACCGGCTCCAATAGCCGTGGTGGTGTCAAGAATTGGCTCGAGAATATTGACCACCACAGTGCCCAGAGGCAGGCCTATTCCTGGCAGTATCTCACCATTGAGGGCGGTTTCTACCGCATCCAGGACCAGAGCCTGGTTCTCTGCGCCGAGTACAACTCCACCCTGACCCAGTTCTTCCAGAGATACCCCGTCACCGTCAGCATCAAGGAGAGACCCCAGTGCGCTCTCGCCCTTGCGTACGACGACGGTATAATCTCCGGGCTCAAGCCCGGTGATATTTGCAACCAGGGTATTGTCTCCGGTTAGACCGAGCAGTCCTACACCAGCAACGTCCCCGACTAATGGATCATTGCCCGTAGTCAGCACCTGCACAAGATTGCCATCGGCGTCGTAGACTTCAACGTTAAAGGCATCCGCCACCGCTATAAGCGCACTCTGACTGACCTCGATAGTAACGTCGCCGCTCGAGCCGGCTGCTACGGTAAATGCAACGCCAGCAGCATTACTACCGTCATCAAGCAGCCCCAGCAGTTGGAGATTTTCGTCGGTGACAGGCGCATGAGCCGTCGATTCCCGGCCGCCCATGTCGACATCTGCCGTATCGTCGGCTCCCTCAAGAGCGGCGATTGTGACAGCACCAAGCGAACCAGACAAACTGGTATTGCCTGCGCCATCGGTCTGACGCACCTGAACGTCTCCAGCTGCATAAGTATCGTTTCCAAGCTGGAAACTGGTACCGCTACCGCTTTGCCAGGTCGCACCACCGTCGGTGCTGTATTCCCAGGTTGCGCCATCTTCGAGGCCGCTGACGAGAATTGTGTTGTCACTGGTGATACCGTCATCGGCGATCCCGGTGTCATTAGCAAGCTCGGCTGTCGGTGCATCTGGAGCATCAGCGTCTGCATCGGCATCCGCGTCTGCATCAGCATCTGCATCGGCATCCGCGTCCGCATCAGCGTCTGCGTCTGCATCGGCATCGGCATCAGCATCCGCATCAGCATCGGCATCGGCATCCGCGTCTGCATCAGCATCTGCATCGGCATCCGCGTCTGCATCAGCATCTGCATCGGCATCAGCATCAGCATCAGCGTCTGCATCCGCATCAGCGTCTGCGTCTGCATCGGCATCGGCATCAGCATCGGCATCGGCATCGGCATCGGCATCGGCGTCAGCATCCGCATCAGCATCGGCATCCGCGTCTGCATCAGCATCAGCATCCGCATCAGCGTCGGCATCTGCATCAGCGTCAGCGTCAGCATCGGCATCGGCGTCAGCGTCAGCATCAGCATCGGCGTCTGCATCGGCATCGGCGTCAGCATCCGCATCTGCATCAGCGTCAGCATCGGCGTCTGCATCAGCATCCGCATCAGCATCCGCATCGGCGTCTGCATCGGCATCGGCATCGGCATCGGCGTCAGCATCCGCATCAGCGTCGGCATCTGCATCAGCGTCTGCATCCGCGTCTGCATCCGCATCGGCGTCTGCATCAGCATCCGCGTCAGCGTCGGCATCCGCGTCAGCGTCTGCATCAGCGTCCGCATCAGCATCGGCATCGGCATCAGCGTCAGCATCCGCATCAGCATCCGCATCAGCGTCGGCATCTGCATCAGCGTCTGCATCAGCGTCCGCATCAGCATCGGCATCGGCGTCAGCGTCTGCATCCGCATCGGCGTCTGCATCAGCATCCGCGTCAGCGTCGGCATCCGCGTCAGCGTCTGCATCAGCGTCCGCATCAGCATCGGCATCGGCATCTGCATCGGCATCCGCGTCAGCATCAGCATCAGCGTCTGCATCTGCATCAGCGTCAGCATCCGCGTCTGCATCGGCGTCAGCGTCAGCGTCTGCATCCGCGTCAGCGTCTGCATCAGCGTCCGCATCAGCATCGGCATCGGCGTCAGCGTCAGCGTCGGCATCAGCATCGGCGTCTGCATCGGCATCGGCGTCAGCGTCTGCATCCGCATCGGCGTCTGCATCGGCATCGGCATCCGCGTCTGCATCCGCGTCAGCGTCGGCATCCGCGTCAGCGTCTGCATCAGCGTCCGCATCAGCATCGGCATCGGCGTCTGCATCCGCATCAGCGTCCGCATCAGCATCGGCATCGGCGTCTGCATCAGCATCCGCGTCAGCGTCGGCATCCGCGTCAGCGTCTGCATCAGCGTCCGCATCAGCATCGGCATCGGCGTCTGCATCGGCATCAGCGTCAGCGTCTGCATCCGCATCGGCGTCTGCATCAGCATCCGCGTCAGCGTCTGCATCAGCATCGGCGTCAGCGTCAGCGTCTGCATCCGCGTCAGCATCAGCATCAGCGTCTGCATCACTATCGTCATCATCATCGTCAGAGCTTGAGGAGGCTATAATAGCTGCGCCCGCACCCAATCCGAGCAATCCCAACAAGACGGGACCGAGATTTCCTGATCCACCGGCAAGCTGGTCCACTGACTGAATTTCAGCAAAATTGAAATCGGCCAGTCCCTCGCTATGTTGGCCAGCCCAAAGCTTGCCATCATCGTCTTCAAGAACCAGCTCATTATTCTGGCCAGCCGCAAAATGCGCATAAAAATTTACAACTCGAATGGAGCTACCGTCATCAAGTCGAATGACAAGGTCATTTCCTACTTTCTCATAACCCGAAACAGCTTTCGGGCTCAGCGAAAGTTTAACGACGCTTGGTTGCGTCAAGACAATATTATTCTGCCCGACTGATTGAGATTCGCCGGATACCTTATTGTAAACAATGGCTGCCATAACCCTCTCCTTAACAAGAACAGGGGTTCGAAAATGATAAATGAAAGCAACAAGCCGGAAACGCCAGCAAAGCTGGCATTTTATAGTAGGGTAATTATCGTATGAAAAGTACCTGCAATGTATTTTGCAGAACTATTCCCCCCGCATTGCCGACCTGACAATCATTCGAACCCAATCCCTCCATCTAATTCTCCGCTTGAAAAACTAATCAACATTCAACTACTGTCTATGCAGAAATCGACGCGTTTTGTACAAAATTGACTTTCGAGCAAGAATTTTTTTAGTAACGACATATTTATGTATCTTTGCTCGGAAGAGCACTTAGAATACTCCATATAGCGTTCGCCTCGATTCCAGTGGGCTTGAAATCAGGATGGGGAATGACAAGCAATCGTGACGATCTGGTCAGCACCACGACCTTCATTGAAGATTACGCCGGAACAACATTATTGAAATCCAGCGCTAGTCTTGGATCATTAAATGTTCAATTGAGTAGTTATCGGATAACGCCGTGCCAACTTAATCTTGCTCGTGATTCTCACCTCAAGGTGATAATGATTGCTGAAGGCCGCATTCACGGTTCTTTCGCGGAAGGGGCATCAACTAAGCGATTAAATCTCGAAACATCCTCAGTCTGCATTATCCCTCCCCGCGCGCCGCTAAATATACGAATAGATTCCATTGCAGAAGTTGACGTGATCTGCATTTCCGAACGGACATTGCAAAGTCTTACAAACGAATTTTCGATACTCACCAATAATCTTTTTGAGCTAAATAACGCATTTTCGGTTCAGGATGAGCTTCTATTTCAGACTTTCATATCGATGAAGGAGGTCAGAGATTACCAAGGTACATTCTCGCGAATTGAGATGGAATACTTGTCTCGACTTTTAGTTTCGCGAATAATAACCCGATATTCAAAATTTAATCATGAAAGTTTACTTGACAGCGGTAAACTATCCCGCAGTATACTCAATAAAGTGTATACTTATGTAGAAGATAATCTGCATCGTCGCATCACCACCAATAGTCTGTGCGATTTGGCAGGCGTTGGACCGGCGCATTTTTCACGATTATTCAAGAAGGCCACGGGCCTGACAGTCCATCAGTACGTTATTGCGAAGAGGATTGAGCGGGCCCGTACCCTATTGGAAACAACCGATACGCCAATTGCAGAAGTGGCTCACGACTGTGGTTTTGCTGACCAAATGCACCTAACGCGTGTTTTTGGCGCATCTACAGGTACTAGCCCAGCCTCGTTTCGACGCAAAATCCGCGACCGGCAAGCTTCGCCGCGAAGTTCCAGAGTAAATTGAAGCATTCAGACAGTTACACCTCAACAGGCCATGGAGTTCAAGTAAATTCCGGAGAGAGGCGCAGTGCCCGCACTGGGCGTTTTCAGACTTAAAAAGCCAGCTATCTGCCAGGGAAATCTGGTGGATAGTTTACAACTTACAAATCTGCAGCTTGCTTGTTCCATGACTAGAGCCTACTTTGCGCTGAATAGTAGGGCTCGGGGGTGGAGCGATGAACAGGTCGGGGGTAACCGCGGCGCGGCAAAAGTTGCAAATGCGGCTTTTGATGTCGGGTCAAGATGTTCGTTTTGAGCACATTGGTTACGTGCAGTCGTATTGTCAGGCAGATCATAACAAGTGCAGGTATAGCGAGTGAAGCCTGTTGCTATCCGGATGATCCGGTCTCCTTTGCAGCGTCTTTATCAAGGCTCTTTACTGGCGTTGCATATTTCCGGGACCGGGACTGCCCATTGAGAAACATCCGGTGCCTGTCCGGCTAAATCAAGCACCGATCCTGTACAATGTAATGTTTCAAGGACGAACCTATCTTCCGCCTCGGTGAAACGTGTAAAAAAAATGCACCTCGTAGGCGCAGATATGTGCAGAGCAGTAAACAAGATTTCGCCCCTGTTCGAAATTAAGCTGTCTGCCGCGTTTCCCTTTGGAGGTTCGAAATGACGGATCTTGACTTACTTAACAAAGTTGCAAGTGCCATCGAAAAATGTGGTTGGGAAGATGTTGATATAGCTGACATGTATATTGTGATGGCCGAAGCAGCGATTTCGACAGTACAAATCGAGCTACAAGTGCCCACAGAAGCTATGAAAGCTGCAGCCCGCCCCATCACGACTGATCTGGCTTCAGACCTATGGATAGCAATGTTGGCGGCGTCACCCGTTGCATTGGAACAGTGAACTGCATCTCCGAATAAAGCACAAATCAGCGCATTTTAACGGATGGAGAACATGTTCGTATGCGTCATTGACGGCTCTATCGAATTCAAACACCGCCCTCCGCGGGCATCACTTTCGACCGCTCTTCTTTGACCGTCAAGTGAACGGTCTCGCACGCACCACGATAATTTCAGAAGCGGAGATTTGGTGGATATCATATGAAGCCAGGCAAACGCCGGGGCCACACTCAGCTGCCTCCAGCACAGATACCATGACCAATCTTTTGTGTAAGCTGACGTATTAAACCCAGATGTCAGCGAGACGCCTTTGAAATCATGGCCTGAAACCGTCTCATTACATCACGGTTAGCCGCAGCGTTAACCCTTCAGGCGGACAGGTGTTTTCCTCTTCTGCCTTCCAGGCGCTGTTATCATTGATGGGCTGACGATACGGTCGAGCTATCCAGGACCTGACGCTTTAACAAAGCTTCAAGCCACTCAGCAAACACCTGCAACCGGCGTGAGAGATGCTGCCTGTGCGGATAGAGCAACGTGATCGGCAGCGATCCGGCGCGATAATCCGGCATGATCTCAACGAGTTCGCCGGCCTCGATATGGCTTCGCACGTCGTAAGCCGGAATCTGGATCACTCCGAGCCCTGCGAGACAGCAGGCAATGTAGGCTTCAGCACTGTTGACGGTGACCCTTCCGCGCATCTGCAAGGTTCGCAAGGCTCCATCTTCCAGCCATTCCCACTCTTCGACGCGACCGCTCGATGGGGATGCGTAGTTGACAGCCCAATGCGCGTTGAGATCGTTTAGCTCCCTTGGGGTTCCATGTCGCGTCAGATAGGCAGGGCTTGCGACGTTGATCAGGGCCAAACTACCGATTGGACGGGCAATCAGACCGGAATCGCTCAAAGGGCCGACGCGGACAACACAATCCACGCGGTCCTCGACCAGATCCACCGCACGATCCGTCACTCCAAGGTCAAGGTCGATTTGCGGATAGCGTTCGAGAAACTCCGGAAGCGCAGGCGCTATGATCAGACGACCAATCCGACCAGGGACATCAATACGCAGCCTGCCCGATGGTTTAGCCGCCGTCTGCCGAAACAGGTTTTCCGTATCCTCGACATCTGCGATAACACGTTGACAACGATCGTAGAAGGCCGTCCCGTCCTGGGTCGGCGACACCTTGCGGGTGGTGCGATGAAGCAACCGCGCCCCGACCCGTCCTTCCAATTCCTGAACCGCGGCAGAGACGGAGGAACGTGGCACACCGAGCGTGTCGGCCGCGCGGGTGAAGCTCGCACACTCAACGACACGGGTGAAAATACGGAACAGATCAATTCGGTCCAAGGTACGCAGTATTCCTTATTGTGCGTTTTTTCTGACAAGTGAAGTCAGAATGACAGTCTTTATACCGAAAACATAGACGATATCTTTTCCCGACGAAAGCGGTCTCTAGTGCGACCGCACGTTGGCAAAGGAGGCCACCTCATGACCGATCACAGCATCAAGGGCAAAACCGTTATCATCGCCGGTGGGGCAAAGAACCTCGGTGGACTGATCGCCCGTGATCTTGCCGCACAGGGCGCTAAGGCGATCGCTATCCATTATAACAGCCTGGCGACTAAAGCCGAAGCCGAAGCAACAATGGCGGCGGTCGAAACAGCTGGTGCTAAATGTGTTACCATCAAAGCTGACATGACGACGGCGGACGCCGTCGAAAAGCTCTTCGCAGATGTAGTCGCCGCTATCGGCAGACCGGATATTGCAATCAACACGGTCGGCAAGGTGCTGAAAAAACCGATCATTGAGATTTCCGAAGCCGAATATGATGAGATGAGCGCCGTCAACGCCAAAAGCGCTTTCTTCTTTATCAAGGAAGCCGGCAAACATCTCAACGACAACGGCAAGCTGGTGACTCTCGTTACCTCCCTGCTTGGCGCCTTCACGCCCTTCTACTCGAGCTATGCTGGTACCAAGGCACCGGTCGAGCACTTCACGCGTGCGGCCTCGAAAGAGTTCGGCGAGCGCGGGATTTCGGTGACGGCCATTGGACCCGGGCCGATGGACACGCCATTCTTTTACGGTCAGGAAAGCGCCGAAGCGCAGGCTTATCATAAAACGGCGGCGGCGCTTTCCGCCTTTTCAAAGACAGGACTTACCGACATTGAGGACATTGTCCCCTATATCCGTTTTCTTGTCTCCGATGGCTGGTGGATGACGGGCCAGACCATCCTCGTGAATGGTGGCTACACGACGAAGTAACGATCAGCACCCTGTCGGCCAAGCTCGGGTATGAGCATCCCGATGCGTTTCCTTGAGACAGGCTTTGGCAGGAATAGGCGGCAGCAAAATTTGCAATCGGTTCTTGATTGCAATACCTTGCTGCCATTCCTCCAGTTATGCTTCTGGCGAGTAACCGAACGTTACAGTCGGATTTTCGGCTGTTTCTACCCAGATACTCTTTGCTTGCGTATAAGCCATCAATGCATCTTTACCGCTTGAGCGACCGTAACCGCTGCGACCGAAACCGCCAAACGGCGACATGACCGAAATCGTTTTATAACCATTAATCCAAAAGGTTCCGGCTCGCACGTTGGCCGCAACCCTATGAGCCCTCGCGACATTCTCAGTCCACACCGCACCTGCAAGACCGTAGGGATTATCGTTGGCGAGTGCAATTGCTTCCGCCTCGTCATCGAAAGGCATGACTGCGACTACCGGACCGAATACTTCCTCCCTGGCAATCGTCATTGCCGGTTCAACTCGATCAAGGATTGTCGGCGCATAGTAGTAGCCCCCGGTTTCCTCCAGTGCGTCGGGTTTTTTTCCACCTGCCGCAAGTACCGCGCCTTCGGCCACACCATCCCGAACCATCTGATCAATTTTCGCCCATTGACGCGCGTTGTTGATCGGACCGACATGCGAGTTATCATCATACGGGTCTCCGACAACAATACGATTGGCAGCGTCAGCGTAACGCTCCAAAAACGCCTGGTGGATGGACCGGTGAACCAGCAATCGTGACCCGGATACGCAGCTCTGCCCCGCTCCGCTGAAGATCGCCGACTGAGCACCGATAATCGCGCGGTCCAAATTGGCATCGGGGAATACAATGTTGCCAGATTTTCCGCCCAGTTCCAAAATACACGGGACCACATTCTTTGCAGCAGTCGCCGCAATCGCTGATCCGGCCTGTGCCGACCCGACAAAAACGACCAGACCCGTACGAGGATGGGAAACTGCAGCCTGCCCGGCGGTAGGACCCTGCCCTGCAATCACGTTTACCAACCCGCGCGGCGCACCACCCTGTTCGCACATCAGCCCCAGGATGAGGGTAGAAAGTGGCGTCAGCTCAGAAGGTTTGATGACAACGCCATTTCCGGCGCAGATTGCGGGTGCAATCTGCCATCCGCCAGTAAAAAGGGGAGCATTCCACGGCGTAATCTGCGTGACTACACCAATCGGTTCATGCCGTGTATAGTTGAGATGGCTGCTTGGTACCGGAATGACATCACCATAGAGCTTGTCGCACCAGCCGGCATAATATTCAAACATCTCTGCTACACGGACCGCCTCGCCGCGAATGTCGCGGATGGGGCGGCCAGCGGAACGGCTTTCGATTTCAGCGATCAACAGTGCATGTTCGCGGATACAGCTAGCGATCTGGTTCATAATTCGACCGCGAGCTGAAGCCGTCAGTGCCATCCATTCCCTTTGAGCACGTGCCGCACTATCCATCGCCGCATCGATAATCGACCGATCTGCATCCTTGAATGAAGCAAAAACCATACCGGTGGCCGGGTCCGTCAGATTCTGCTCGTCACCGCTTCCCGCGACCATCTCACCGTTCACAAAACTGCCAATCTCACTCTTCGGAAAGAAGCTCTCGAAAATCTCAGCAATACGCGCGGCTCTTCCTTTGGGATCATGTGGTTGAGTCATTATTCTGGTCCTTACTTTGATGAATCAGGCTGAAAAGCGCCCATCCGGGTGAAGTCATCGCTATCCTTGAGATGCTCCGAACCAGCCCAAAGTTCTGCCACAACAGATGTCAGCGGATTGTCCACACCTACGCGTTCAGCCATCTCTTGTGCCAGGCGTACATCCTTGCGCATTAACCCCATAGAGAAGCCGCTATCGAAACGGTCGTTCATTATCCAGGTTGGAAAGTGAACTTCGCTGATCATGGATTTACCGGAGGCGGCGTTCAGAACACGGAGGGCCGATTCAGGGCTTATTCCGGCAGCAAGTGCAAGTTTCAGGCCCTCGCTAGTTGTCACCATATGAGCCGCGGCCAGCAGATTGTTGACAAGCTTCGCAACATTCCCTGCGCCGCTAGGCCCCACATGCAAGGCTTTGACAGCCATTGCCTCTATAACCGTTTGCGCCAGCGCCAGATCAGCATCGCTGCCCCCGACCATCATCGTCAGTTTGCCGGATGCGGCTCCGGCCGGGCCGCCGCTTACAGGGGCATCAAGGAAACCATGTCCGAGTGAAGCGAGCCTCTGCGCCAACGCGCGGCTCACATCCGGCTCGGAGGTCGAGGTATCGATAATGACCACACGTCTGCGCGCACTCGTCAATTGGTGGATATGCGCGTTGACTACATTTTCGACATCCCGAGCCGTTGGCAGAGAGAAGACCAGGAATTCTGATTCTTCGAAAAGTACCTCGAGTGTGTCTGCAGGCGTTACTTTTGCCGCTTGAGCAAGTGTCTTGCGCTCGGCTGATAGATCGAACCCCAGCGTAACGAACCCTTTTGCCACAAGGGTCTGAGCCATCCCCAGCCCCATGCTACCAAGGCCAACCACACCGATTACCGGCTTTTCCCGTTCCGCCATTCCGCGTCTCCATTGTTCGCCGACCAACCCTCAGACTGATCGCATGATTAATGGTGAAAGGCTCGCACCAAAGGGGACAGAGGCATAGCCGGTTTACAGGCAACGCTGCGTCCCGTCCGACGCAACAATCGCTCAAAGACCCTGTCGAAACGCTGCCATGTTGTTGGAGAGAAATCCGCTCAGTCGCTCGACTGAAAGCGGCAACCGGCGCCGGGCACGTACCATCAGGTGTGCACTCGCCTCAGCCAGAAGCGGATCTGACAATTCGCATACTGCTACTGCCCCGCGTGCCAATTCGGTAGAGACGGCAAAGCGAGGCAAAAACGTTATACCAAGTCCGGCAATTACGAACCGTCTCAAAACATCTATCGATGTCGTTTCAACAAGGGGGGAAATCGCAAAACCGCGATCAGCAGCAACACGTGTGACCAATCGGGTAATGCCATGGCCAGGTCCAAGTAACGCATTAGGCAGACCCGAGCAGTCAGCCAGTTCCAGCCGACTTTTAGCCAATAGGGGATGTTCTGGTGGCGCGACCAAACAGAGAGGTTGTTTGGATATTGCAAGCGAGCGAACCCTCGCATCGACTAGCGGGTTATACGCAATCCCGATATCGGCATCTCCGTTGGCAATCCCCTCCAGAACGCTCTCCGTACCGCCGAGCTGCATGTCGTACTGCACATCTGGATAGATTTTGACGAATGAACCAAGTCCATGCTGCAGAATGTCAGCGAGGAACCCCTCCCCGCATAGAATGCGGACACGCCGTTGTTGCACGCCCTTGAGAAATCCGAGTTGTTCGGTAAGCAGGCTATGCTCTTCCAAAACACGTCTGGTATGCTCCAGAACCAACTCGCCTGCCTCAGTCAACGCCATGCCGCGCGCATTCCGATCAAACAAAGACAAGCCAACCTTGCGCTCGGTTTCGGCGATCTGACGGCTCACGACAGAAGGCGCAACATTTAGATGATCGGCTGCACCTCTAATCGATCCGATCCGGACCACCGCCATGAACATCCGCAATTCTTTCGCATCAAGCGTTTCCATGGCACTATTTTGCTTGGTTGGTTTCAAGGATGAATGGACTATAGAAACAAGGCCAGGCAGCAATCAACTGACCGCCAGTTCGCTTGTAACCAGTCTGATCCAGAAATTGGCACCTATTGGCAGAAGGGCGTCGTTGAAATCGTAATAGGGCGAATGCAAGCCCGGATTGGTACCGTCGCGACGACTACCAAGCCAGAAATAGCAACCCGGCTTCTCTTGCAGCATAAATGCAAAATCTTCTGCCGCCATGCTTGGGGCTTCGTCAAGGACTTTGAGACCAAGATCGGGCGAAGTAGCCAGATCCCGGATTTTGCGGGCATTGTCAGCTGTATTGATCGTCGATGGATAACGTTCTTCATAATCAACACGCGCCGCGCAGCCAAAACCTTCGGCAATTGAAGTGGAAATCGCCCGTATCCGGCGGGCTATCGTCTCCCCGACGTCAGGTAAGAACCAGCGAGTGGTTCCACGGATGATCATACTTTCTGGAATGACGTTCCAGGCATCACCGCCATGCATCTGCGTTACCGAAACAACAGCAGACTCCAGCGGCGAAACATTGCGGCTGGAGATAGTCTGCAATGCCGTGACGAGTTGCGCGGCGGCGACCACCGGGTCGACGCCTTCATGTGGCATCGCTCCGTGCGCTCCCTTGCCAATCAACTCGATCTCGAATGTTCCAAAGGCTGCCATCATCGCATCATCGCGAGCGACACAGGTGCCAATATCCAGTGCTGGCCAATTGTGAAGACCATAAACCGCATCAACCGGAAAGTCCTTAAACAGTCCTTCACGCACCATCTCGCGAGCGCCGCCTTCGTTTTCTTCCGCCGGTTGGAAAATGAAATGTACGGTTCCATCGAATTCAAGTTTGCTGACAGCTTTTGCTGCAGCAAGAGCCATGGTTACATGCCCGTCATGACCGCAGGCATGCATTTTGCCCAACGTCTCCGACACATAGTCGACACCGCTCTTTTCGATGATTGGCAAGGCATCCATGTCGGCGCGGATGCCGATTGCGCGCTTCGATGTCCCTCGCGTCAAGCTACCAATCACGCCGGTTCCAGCAAAACGGGAGCGAACGCTAAATCCCCAGAGCTGAAGTTTTTCGACTATGAAGGCAGAGGTCCGGTTTTCTTCAAATGCAAGTTCGGGATGTCGATGGAGATCATGGCGCCAGGCCGTCGCTTCCGCCAAATCCGTTTCGCTGAGACAACCAGGCATCATATCATTCTCCCTACATGTTCGTGGCAGGCCCGGGATCGAACCTGCCACGAGACGGTTTAACCCGTAATTCGCAATGTCAGGTCAGCGACGACCACCGAACCTAGATACGTGCCGATCATTACGCAAATAGCGACAATGACAATTTTCCATCCGGAGCGGCGGGCAATCTCGAATTCGTTACGCGTCAACGCCAGCCCTCCGTAGGCCAGCGCCGGAGTTGCGAGCGCCAGAAAATTTAATTCTCCGACTTTCGCCAGAACATAGTCAGCGCCCGGGACGCCGGGGATAGTGATGATAATGGCGATGAGTGAAACCCATGCTACGCTCGGTAAGTAGAAAGGCATAAACCGGGCCAATATCAAGCCACCGATAGATGCTGCATAAAGCACCATCATGCCGGGTAGCGCCTGGATTGGCGTCACATTCGTTCCGACCCAGTTTGCAACCAACCCCAGTAAGCAAGCAATGACCAGGAGCAATGCATTTTCGACAATATCGATCTTGCGTTCATCAGTTGTCTCGACGGATAAAGTCAAGTTGTCGATTGTATTCTTCATTGATTTGGAAGTCATCCGTCTCTCCCTCATGCCGCGTTGCGATATTCTTCGGGGCGGCACTTCTTATAAAGCCATTCCGTGAGCGGCAACGCCACAAAGAGGCCTACATATAGTCCAGTTGCATAGGTGAGGATGTTGCTCGCGGCAGCCAGAGCTAGAATGAGATCTTTCTTTTCTGGTAAAACACTCACCAGGCCACCCGTGCAGGCCGCGAGCATGCTGCCCGAACCAACACCGCACGACATGGCCAATGCGCGAAAATCGAAAATTCCCAGACTGTTGACGAGCGGCGGCATCAAGGCAAAAACGAACGTGCCAATCAACGTTCCAGTAGCGTATACCCCCATCACGCCAGCACCTTCCGGACTATCCAGACCGTATTTGTCAGCAATAAGCGCGAGGTTGGGTTCGCGATCGATGGAATAGGTCGCCCCTATCGCTTCTCGTCCCATACGCAACAGAAACACGGCGATAGGAAAAGCGACGGCAATCGTCCCCAGATTGCCAATCTCCTGCAAAATCAGAGCAGGCCCGGCAGCAATGATGTTCTCGATTTGAGGACCAACAGTCGTGCCGAACTTGGCAATAAACGGCATAATGGCAATGGTGATCATAGTGCCTGACAGCTTGACGGAATCAGACTTCAGAACTTTCCCCGTCGCCTTCAGGATACTCGGGTTCAGAATGACACCAAGAGTAAACGCATACAGCATCGGCAGGAAAATTACCGCGCCTATGCCAATAGATATTTTCTGAATGCCAACCAGTTCTGAAATACAGATGATTGCCAATACAAATACGTGCAACCAGATATGCCGCATCGCAAATACATTGTTCCCCTTCACGCGGGCCTCCTTGTTTTTCTTCATACGCGCTATGCGTCAGTATGATGAGTTTGGATTCAAGTACCAGCCTCAGCAGAAGGAACACAGCGTTGCTTCTGTAACAACACGCGAAATTGGTACCCCATATCGATCGAGCAGTACGATTAGTCTCGCTGAGCGTCGTTTCTGCACTCGAGCTGGATATCAACGACGAGGAGCAACATGCGGGCCAGAAGAATTATCAGACTGTGTTCAAGGAAGGCTTTTGGCAACGCCGACAAAGCGACCTCGAACTGCGGAAGATGACAACGGCCCAGTCGCAGTTGAGCAAAGTCGAGCGACAGGTCGCTTTTGTGTCCATCAAGCCGTGGATATTGCCGTCAATTAAAAACCAGGCTTCGCGCGATGCAGGGAAATATCGTCAAAGCTGCCCCGATAAACTGCTTTCTCTCACCATAGGTCGCATAATCGCTGCCCCCAGATCTATATGTGCTTTCGCGAAGCTTGCATTAAGCGACTTGGCAATACCCCATACAGTAACCGCCGATTATGCTTTCAGCATGATCGTGCACACAGCCGCAGCTTGCACGGCTTTTGGGGAATAGACGAGCGGATAATGGTTTCCATCGCGCCAACCAATAAAATGATCCTGATAACTCGATGTTTCTGGAATACCTGACTGCCCCGGATTATTGATAAACAGGCTGTTATCCCAAGCCCCGACGTCGATCACCATGCGAACTGATGGGCCGGCCAGAACGGAAAAATCCGCAAGCCTGTAATTGGCATAATTGAGCGTCGAACTGCTCCCGCCGAGACCGATTGGCTGCAAGGACCAGTTTTCTTCGGTCAGTTCTTGCAAGGGGTGCTGCAAATGCAGCTTGTGGATAAGCCCCCATGACCATCGTTCGGGATCAGCGCCCATAATGACTTCGCATTCGGCAAAGCCATCATTGAGGCTTTGGACAATCTGTTCGGACATCTGCGTATCGCCGTGCACCCCTTCCAGCCATACCACGATGCTCGGTGCATCGAACGGGAAGAGCAACGGGACAATCTGCGGCGTCGCACCCTCCACCCGGGCAGCAAGCGGGCCGAGATGTTTGCTGAACCATACCTCGAAAAAGGCAGAGGCGGCGGATCCAGGCGCGAGATCACCATCCCAGTCTTGCAACAACCGCCAAACAGGCAACTCGGTAACCGCCGGCATGGTCGACAAACAGGCGAGCACACGCCAGGCGATCGGTGAGAAAGTTGAGCATTGCAGGCGCACGCAATCCGCAAGCGAAATCGGTTCGCTGCGCGACAATTCGCGATGAAGCGTATCGTGCCTGCTGCTGTCGAGCCACTCATAACCGATGGCCGGGTTGGAACGTGACCAATCGTCTGGCACGTTCATCGCATTGGCCGTCGCCACGAAACCGTGCGTCGGATTGATCGCGTAGGGTCCGGCTTGCGGCGGCAAATATCCGCCCCATTCATAACGCCCATCGCCCGGCACAGGGAGAAGTCCGTCCCAATTGCTGCGAACCGGCGTCGCACCGGATGGCTTCCAGGCAATCGTGTTGCTGGTATCGGCATAGATATGATTGACGGATGGACAGCCCCAACGTGCCAGAGCGTCCGAATACTCCACATAGCTGGTCGACCGCATGATGGAAAGGCTGGCCATATATGGCGCCATGCCGGCATCCATCCAGACAGTGCGTAATGCGAAGGCGCGATTATTTTCCGCATCCTGAAACAGGAGCGGACCGTGGCGGGTGAATTTCAGCGCAACCGTCTGATCCGGGCACCCCTTGACGGAAATCGACTCCTCTATCGTCCGGACGCGTTCCTCGCCCTTGTGATAGGCATATAGATCGGGATCGTCTACATTTGTCTGGTAGACATAGATGTCTTCCTGATCTGCTCCGAAAATCGTCAGGCCGAAAGCAGCAGTGCCATTGTGGCCCATTGATATGCCGGGCACCATTGGTTCACCCGCACCGATCACGTCCAACCCCGGCATGGACAGGTGAACCACATAGCGGATCGACGGCAAGACATGAATACGATGCGGATCGAGGGCCAGGATCGGACGACCCGTATCGGTTTTTGCCGCTGATATGGCCCAGTTGTTCGATCCTTCTTCGAAAGCGGCCCTGCTGATTTCACCGGACGAGGCAATCGAGGTCCATAGACGGGCCTCAACAAGCGTGGCGGCGAGCCGGTCCCTCGAAAAGGTCGCCGGGCTGACGGCAAGATTGAAATCGCGCAGAACCCGATCCGTCATGATTGCCGGATCGAACCCTTCAACGGGTTGCGGGACCACACCGTGCGACAATTCTTTCCGCAACTGATCGAGTTTCGCGCCAAGTTCAATTCCGGCCGCTGCCATCACTTTCGACCGCAGAAGCTCGGATGATGCATTGCGCGTAAGCGAGTGGGTCCGTACGCGCACGACATCTTCCGGCTTCCAGCGATCCGGCCGATGACCGAGCAGGATGAACTCCGGCGGCAGCGCCATCGATCCCGCGTCGCAGGCATCAACATAGGCATTGATACCACAGGCAAATGCGGTGCAGATTTCTTCCGAATCCGGCCCATAGGCTTTCCATTCGGGAGCCATGTCGCCGCGATAAAGCAGCAACCTTGCAGCTCTGTCCTGTTCGAGATAACCGGGACCGAAATCGCGCGCAAGCAGGCCTAGACCGCGCTTGCGCGCGATATCGATCTGCCAGAGGCGGTCACGCGCGGCGTTCCAGCCTTGAGCAAAGAAAAGATCGTGAAGGTTGTTAGCCCGAATATGGGCAACCCCCCAAAGATCCACCGTGATGGTAACGTCCTGTTTCAGACCGGAGACCCGCCGGGCATCAAGCCTCGCCGTATCCGACTTCGCATCAACCATGGTCGCACCCGTTGCGCTTTATTCAAGCCCGAGAAACAGCCCCGCATGGAGCCGTGCCCGTTCGACAAGACTATCCTCGAAGATATGCTCACCTAAAGTATGCAGGCCATCGCCGCGCACGCCGATGGAATCGAGCGTCGGGATACCGAGCGCGCCAGTGAAGTTGCCATCAGACCCACCGCCCGAACTCTGTGCGGTCATGGTGAAGCCGATTTCCTTGGCAATGTCATTGGCGAAGTTAAAGAGCTTCATATCCTGCGGCTGTGCATTTTCCCACACGGGGCGGGTCACGCCGCGCGTCACGATGAATTCAACATCGTCTTTCACGCCTGCAAGCGCCATGATCCTCTCAACGCCATCTTCGAGATCCTTCTGGGTCTTGGCCATGCTGAGCGCTTCGGCCCTGCAGTTCGAGGAAACGCAATTGACCCATTGTCCCGCCTGAATGACCCCGACAGAGAAGGTGCAGTCATCCGAGGTGAGCGCTTCGATATCGATGATCTTTTCAGCCATGCGGCGGATGGCTGAGCGGCCTTCCGCCAATAGCCAGCCGGCATGGCTCGGCCGTCCGACCGTCTCGAGATTAAAGCGGGCGATCGCATAGCGACCCACCACCGCACCACCATCGCGCCGTGCCGGTTCGGGCACCAGTACATACTTGTTCTTGAGCGCTTCGTTCTCAATCAGATCGCGTGTGGAGGGGGTTCCGACTTCCTCATCGGGCGTCAAAAGGAAAGTGACAGGCAGCTTCGTTTTCAGTTCCGAGCGAGCGATCCGGCGCATGGCTTCGAGAGCGACGAAATTACCGCCCTTCATATCCTGGATGCCGGGACCATAAATCTTGCCACCTTCGCGGCGATAGGGATTCACATTAATGACACCGAGCGGATGCACCGTATCGAGATGACCGGAAACCAGAATGCCCGGTTTGCCCTGATCCGCATGCGGGAAACGTGCACGCAAAGAGCCACCAAACCCCATGCGTCCGGGAATGAATTCAACGCTCGCACCGGCAGCGGCAAAATCATAAGCGGCAACGTCAACCATGCGGTTCACAGCGACCGCATCAAAGGTCGGGCTTTCCGTTTCAATCCAAGGGCGCAGGCGCCCAATCATATCGTCGAGATCGAATGACAGTTCATGCGCACTCATGCGGCTAATTCCTTGTTCACTGACAGGCGAGTTTCCACGATCCGGGCGTAGATCGACGATCCGATTGGCAACGTCGCGGGATCGAGGGTAAAGGCGGGATTGTGAAGGGCAGCTTTACCGCCATGCAGCACATTGATATAGGCGCCGGGCACACGTGCCAGCATGTCGGCAAAATCTTCGCTGCCCATGAAAGCCGGGCAATCGTCGCTCACGTTTTCCTCGCCCAGAACATCCCGTGCGGCCGCGACATAAGCCTCAGCCAGTTCGTGATCGTTGCGCAGGACATCAAACACATTGCGAATTTCCACATCGACGGTAATGCCATAGCCTGCCGCGACACCGGCGCAAATCTCACGCAGGCGACTTTCGGCAAGATCGCAGACGCGCTTTTCGAAATAGCGGATAGTACCGGTGATGGTCGCGACTTCCGGCACGATGTTGTAAGCGCTACCGGTGTGGAACTGGGTACAGGAAACCACACAGGCTTCAGTCGCCGGAATATTGCGCGAGACGATCGTTTGCAACTGACCGACCAGATCGGCCCCGATCACCAACACATCGCGCGAATTATGAGGCTGGGCGGCATGGCTGCCTTTGCCGGTCAGCTTGATGTCGAAGAAACTGGCGCCGGCCATGGCCGCGCCCTTGCGGATAACGGCTTTGCCGAGCGTGCCCAAGGGCTGGTTGTGCATTCCGTAGATTTCATCGCACGGAAAGCGCTCGAACAGGCCTTCGGCAATCATACTGTGTGCGCCACCCAATCCTTCTTCGGCGGGCTGGAAAACGAAAACGGCACTACCTTCGAAATTGCGCGTTGCCGCGAGATATTGCGCGGCACCGAGCAACATCGTCGTGTGGCCGTCATGGCCGCAGGCATGCATGCGTCCGGGGTTTTGCGAGCTATAGGGAACGCCGGAAATTTCGTCTATGGGCAGCGCGTCCATATCCGCGCGCAGGCCGACCCGACGATTGCCGGCATTGCGCCCCTTCAGGATGCCTACAACGCCGGTCTTGGCAATACCGGTGTGAACTTCATCGAAGCCCCATTTTTCCAGAAGAGCGGCGACAACGCCCGACGCGTGTTTCTCCTCAAAGCCGATCTCGGGATGACGATGCAGATCCTCAAAAACCGCGCGCATCTCGCCGGCTTTCTCCTCAATAAACGGTATGATGGGCATGATTTCATTCCTGTTCAAAAATCACTCGGAAAATCGGGACGGTACCTTCGCCCCCAATCAGACAGCGGTCAGACGACGGGCTGCCCCGCCGCAAAATCCCAGAAACGACCAGGAGCCGCTTCAATCAGTGCGAGTGTATAATCGTGCGATGGACTTCTCAGCACATCGTCTGCCTCCCCCTGCTCGACCACCTTGCCACGCTTCATCACCAGCACCTCATCGCAGATTTGTGCTGCGACCCGTAGGTCATGCGTAATGAAGATGATGGCGATGTCGGTTTCTCTCTGGAGCTCTGCCAGAAGAGCGAGAACTTGCGCCTGCACCGACACATCAAGCGCCGACACAGCCTCGTCCGCAACCAGAATATCCGGCCGCAGGGCAACCGCGCGGGCGATTGCGATACGCTGGCGCTGCCCGCCGGAAAACTGGTGTGGATAACGCTTCAAAGCATCTTCCGGCAACGATACGACCTTCAAGAGCCGCTTGGCTTCCGCAACGGCGTTTTCATAGGAAACACCGTAGTTCAACGGCCCTTCCGTCAGGCTTTGTTCAATGGTCCAGCGCGGGTTGAGAGAGCGAAACGGATCCTGAAATACAACCTGAAGTTTTTTGCGAAACGGCTTCATTTCACGTTTGCCGAGATGGGCGATGTCGCGACCGTCAACGACGATTTCGCCTTCCGTCGGCTCGATCAAGCGCATGATCGACCGCGCCACCGTCGTCTTGCCGGAACCGGATTCACCGACAATACCAAGCGTGCGACCCGGCTGCAGTTCGAAGGTGACTTCGCTCGATGCCCTGACGCCGGGCTTTCTGTTGAAAATGCTGCCGCTCTTATAGGTCATACCGAGTTTACGGACCTGAATTACAGGATTGCGTCCCTGTCGTTCGCGCGCCGCACGTGGGATGAGGCTTGGTACCGAACTGAGCAAGTCTTTCGTATATTGCTGCTGCGGCTGTGTCAGCACCTGCCGAATTCTGCCACGCTCTACGATCTCACCATTGCACATCACGCAGACACGGTCCGCGATCTCGGCAACCACGCCCATATCGTGCGTGATAAACAGCACCGCGGTTCCATGCTTTTCCTGCAATTCTGCAATCAGCGACAAAATTTGCTTCTGCGTCGTCACATCAAGTGCCGTAGTCGGTTCATCGGCAATCAGTAGCATCGGCTCCAGAATGAGCGCCATGGCGATCATGATGCGCTGGCGCTGTCCACCGGATAGCTGGTGCGGATAGCTCTGATAAATGCGCTCGACATCGGGCAGATGCACTTGCTCCATGATGTTTATGACTTTGGCACGTTTGGCATCTGCAGACAGTCCAGTGTGAATGTCCAGTACCTCGGTGATCTGTTCGCCGACCCGCATGACTGGATTGAGTGCCGTCATTGGCTCCTGAAAGATCATGGAAATGCGCGTGGTGCGGATTTTCTTCATATCATAGGGCGACAGCTTGAGGAGGTCGTTGCCGTCCAGCCGGATCGCGCCGCACTCCACCTTGAGGGCATGCTTGGGCAAAAGCCCCATCGCCGTCAGCGAGGTCACCGATTTTCCCGAACCGGATTCGCCGACGAGGCACACTGTTTCACCCTTGCGGATATCAAAGCTGACACCACGCAGGACGGGTGTGCCGCCCGGCAGGGCCACGACGAGGTTTTCCACCTCAAGCACAACGTTCTCTTGCGACAAATCACGATTGCGCAATTCCATATCAGCCCTCCCGCTTCTTGAGACGTGGATCGAGACTATCGCGCGCCGCATCGCCCAGAAGATTGATCGATAGCACGCACAATGTCAGCAACAGGCCGGGCCAGAGCACAATCGACGGTTTGATGCGGAAGAACTGGCGGCCCTCCGCCATGATGTTGCCCCAGGTTGGAATTTCTGTGCTGATACCGGCGCCGAGGAACGAAAGGATCGCTTCGGTCAGGATCGCCGAAGCGACAATGTAGGTTGCCTGCACAATCAGCGGCGCCATCGTGTTCGGCAAAAGATGCCGGAACAGGATTTTCGGCGTGCTGGAACCGAGTGCCAGCGCCGCTTCGACATAAGGTTCCTCCCGGGCACTCAGAATAATCGAACGGACCAGACGCACCACACGCGGAATCTCGGGAATGGTAATCGCCACGATCACCGAACCGACGGACGGCCCGTTGAGCGCAACGAGCGCGATGGCGATCAGGATCGACGGCATCGCCATCAGGGCATCCATCATACGCATGATGATCGCATCGGCGGTACGAAAGAAACCGGCGATGAGACCGATGAAAACACCGGCCGTAATCGACGCCGTTGCGGCCAGAAGCCCGATCAGGAGCGAGATCCGCCCGCCAAGGATCATGCGCGAGAAGAGATCGCGACCGTAATTGTCCGTGCCGAGCAGATATTCATCCGAAGGCGGTTTTAGACGCATCAACGGGTTCATGGTCAAAGGATCGTGTGGTGCTATCCAGGGCGAGATGATAGTGATCAGAACGATTGCGGCGAGAAGAACGCCCGCAATCAGTGGCCCGATACCGACGCGAGCAACGCGCGGCAACGAGAACAGGCGAAGCATCCAGTGCATGCCGGCCGATGTCGATTCAGAGCGCATCAATAACGAATCCTCGGGTCGAACAAAGTGTAAGAGAGGTCGATCAGCAAATTGACGAACACGTAAAGCGCACTCGTCAGAAGGATCATGGCCTGAATGACCGGGTAATCGCGCGCGAGCACCGCATCCACCGTCAGGCGACCGATGCCCGGAATATTGAAGATGCTCTCGGTGACGACGACACCGGAGATCAGAAGGGCAAAACCGGTACCCACAATCGTAACGACCGGCACAGCCGCATTCTTGAGCGCGTGTACGAAAAGTAGACGGCGGTCGCTCACTCCCTTGGCACGGGCGGTTCGGATGTAGTCTTCACCCAGTACATCCAGCATCGCCGCACGGGTCATACGGGCAATGAGCGCGATATAGATCGAGGCCAGCGTCAAGGCAGGCAGGATTGCCCGTTCCATGAAACCACCGAAACCTGATGAAATCGGCTTGAAACCCTGCACCGGCAGCCAGCCGAGATTAACCGAGAAAATCAACAACAGCACATAACCGACCAGAAACACGGGCACGGAAAAGCCGAGAACCGAAAAGCTCATGACGAGATAATCGATCCAGGAACGATGTCGCCAGGCCGCGACGACGCCCATGGGAATCGCCACGAGAACCGCAATGATGATAGTCAGAACGGCAATCGAAATGGTAGGACCGATGCGCTGTGAAACCATGTCCAGTACCGGGACGCCGGAAATCAGCGATACACCGAGATCGCCCTGCAATATCTTGCCCATCCAGGTGAAATATTGGGTCAGGATCGGTTCATTAAGGCCCATGGCCTCGCGAATGCGCTCCAGTTGCTCTGTCGTCGCCGCGTCGCCTGCGAGGATCGCCGCCGGATCGCCGGGCGTTAGGCGCAGAAGGAGGAAAACGAAGATCGATACCAGCAGCAGAACCGGCACCAGCGCAAGAATGCGTTTTATCAGATAGACAGCCATATACACGTCCCGCGTGAGGCGGAACCGGAGGGAGAAGCCGGTTCCACATTGGACAGGGAGCTATCACGCCAGGGAGACTTCAGCGCGATAGAGGCGGCAGGATTATTCCTCTGTCTTTTTCACGTTCCAAAAGACCGGAACAGGCGAGCCAAGCATTTCGACGATATTGGCTCGGCGTCCCTGTGGCGGGTTGTACTCGCCAAGCGGAATATAGAGCACGTTCTCGAGCGTATGCGCCTGTATCTTCTCGACCACAACCTTGCGGTCTTCAGGTGACTGCGCGTTGATATAGTCCTTCTTCAAAACTTCGATCTGATCGTCCTTCGGCCAGCCGAACCAACCCTGATCGCCACGGCCGTTGAGCATCACCGAATTGAGCGGCGTTGCGATTTCTGGAATCTGCCAATTGGTGAAGAAGATGTTCCAGCCGCCTTTCGATGGCTCGTCCTTGGAAGCGCGGCGACCGACCAGCGTCTGCCAGTCCATTGGCTGCATATCGACCGTGAATCCGGCCGCGCGCAATTGCTGTGCGGCGACAACAGGTTGAGGTGAAAGGCTGGTCACATCAGTCGGTTGCATCATCACAACCGGCTTGCCGTCATAGCCAGCCTTTTTCAGGAGCGCCTTGGCTTCTTCAATATTGCCTTTCGCAGTTATGGTTTCGGCGCCGATATCGGTGGCATTCGGCGTACTACAACCGAAAATCGCGCCGCAAATCTTGTAATAGCTGGGGTCCGCCATGAGCGCTGCCAGTACCGGTTCCTGCGACATGGCAAGGAAGGCCGCGCGCCGAATATCAGGATTGTCGAAAGGAGGATGCTTGAAATTCAGGCGACCCATGGTCTGGTAGCCGAGCGGATCGCGCTTTTCCAGAACGACGGAATCGTCCCCGTCGAACAGCGGAACCAGATCAACCGGCACCTGCTCCAGATAATCGACTTCGCCGCTCATCAGCGCATTGACCGCGGTCTGCGCGTCAGTCATCGTAACCCAGCGTACCTTGTCCACATTCACGACCTTGCCCCCTGCCATCCAGCTCGCAGGCTCTTTTCGCGGAACATAATCCTCGTTCTTGACGTAGCTGACACCGACGCCTGGCTGGAACTCCGCAGGCACGAACTTGAACGGGCCCGAACCGATATGTTCAGTGATGGCAGTGTCCGCAGGGGTCGCGGCAATGCGGGCGGGCATGATGAAAGGCGGCAAGGCAGCCTGCTTGGACAGCGTATCGAGGAACGGCGCAAAAGGCTCCTTGAGCGTCCATACCAACGTCTTGTCGTTGGCGGCCTCGAGTGATTCCGTGATGTCCATGATGAGCTGGCCGCCCGCGTCGCGCTTGGCCCAGCGTTGCAGCGACGCCACCGCATCGGTTGCGGTAACCGGTGCGCCATCGTGGAACTTGAGGCCATCACGCAGCGTGAACGTATAGACTTTCTGGTCGTCGGAAATCGTCCAGTCCGCCATTTGCGGCTGCGGCTTGAAATTCTCGTCCACGGCGATCAGCACATCGTAGATCATATAGGCATGATCGCGCGTGATATGCGCCGTCGTGATAATTGGATCGAGGACACGTAGATCGGAATGCATGACAGCAGTCAGGGTCGTTTCGGCCCATGCATTGCCTGGCGCGTTGCCAGCACCGAGTGCGATCAGAGAGGCGGCTAGTCCATACTTCAACCGACGGACAATCGGGCCGGAGGCAGGGGATTTGAAAAACAGCATCTAAGTGGTTCCTCTGAAGGTTTTTTGTTTGTTTATTGTTTGAATTCTTTCCCGAACGGTTCGAGCCGGATACCCGGGCGCAGATATTTCCATGGCAGTTGAGCGGGGCTCAGCGGCATGGCGCCTGGAGCAGTGCATACCAGAAGCTTCTCGGCTATCGGCGCGAAGTCAGCGCGGAAATGCACGGAGCTTTTATTGACGAGAATAGCTTCCTGTTCCGGCTCGATACCGACCATGCGATACAGCGCGCGATCCGCCATTTGTGCGAGATTGGTCGTGACAACGACGCGCGTTCCGCCAATTCGCAGACATGCAGATGGCCCCATATGCAGCCATGTGCCGCCATAATAGGGCCCGGTGGCATGCGCTTTGCCGTCGGAAAGTTTCTCCACCTGAAACCGTGCTGTAAATGGTGCGTCCCCGGCGATACCGGACTTGCCGCCTAGCGATATTTCGATCTCGGTTCCCTCACCTGCCCGATGTGCGAGCGCTGCAGCGTCTGGATCGTGCATGCAGCCGATGGATGCCCGCTCGGCACTACAGGCCACAAGTGCCCGGAGCATGCCTGTCGTGTCAGAGCTGCCCCCGGCGCCCGGATTGTCCTGCGTGTCGGCAATCACGACGGGACGCGTTGCATTGCGGGATAGTTCGATCGCTTTTTCGACACCTTCTTTGGGCTGATAGGCAATGCCTGCAAATGAGCCTTCCGCGGCAGCAAGTGCATCGGCAATGGCATCCGCGCAACGCTCGACTGCGGCACAATCCCAGCCATAGGCGAAAACAGAGGGGCCGCATTCAGCAAAATCGGCAGCAGGAAACCCCATGAAGAGCGAAGCCGTCAGCACGTTTTGCGGCAGGTTGACGGTCATGCCATAAAGGGCCTTGGCGGGCTGTTCGTCCGTGCATTGCCATGCAATCGGAATGAGATAATCGCCCTGCCGCATGGTCTTGTGCCAGCCATCCGATCGATCCATCAGCGCCTGCAACGCCTCGGCAGAACGATAACCGGTTTCAGCCATATCGACATGCGGGTAGGTGCGGAAACCGACCATCACATCGGTAAGATCGAACATGCGCTTTGTTATATTACCGTGCAGATCGAGGGCGACGGCAATAGGCACATTGGGGCGAACAGCACGAATCCGCTCCAGCAATTCACCTTCGCCATCATCCACATGCGCCGCAACCATTGCACCGTGCAGGTCGATGAAAATTCCATCGAGCGGACCGCAGTCCTTTAGCCCCTTCACGATTTCCGCGACAATGGCCTCATAGGCATCTTGCGTAACCGGTGCGGACGGTATGGCACCAGCCCAAAGGATCGGCACAATGTCCCATCCTGCTTCGTGAGCAAATTGCAGCGCACCGGCAATGCCCAGATTGACGTCCTGCGCGCGATCAACAATCGCGTCGCCACGTGACAATGGAATATAGCCACCGCCTTGAACAAATGCCGCCTTGTCAGCTGGGGTCGCGGCAAACGTATTCGTTTCATGCAAAAAGCCAGCAACAGCCACGCGTTTTGACACGAGCTTACTCCCATTTCATCGATTTGCCCCCTCGGGCAGGAATGTGTATCTGTCAGCGATACATCTATATCTATTTTTATCTTAGGAACCAATTTTGGCTCTTGTCAATCCTAGAACGACGACTAAAGATTTTCGCATGAACACGTTTCGAGACTTGGGCGGCATCTCCACTTTTCACCCCGACGAAGGGGAAGCGTACAATGAGGATCCATTATTCCTGCGCTCTGTTGCGAGGACCGTGGCCGTCATGATGGCGTTTCAGAAGGCGCGACAGCCGCTGTCGCTGAGCCAGGTCGCGAATGCGGCAGGAATCGACCGCAGTGCGGCGCAGCGCATCGTTCATTCGCTGCAGAAACTGGATGTAATCGCCCGCGATCCCGCTGACCGCGGCTATTTGCCCGGCCTGCGTATTCTCGATATGACCCATGATCTGTTGCGGCTCAATCCGATGCTGCAACGCGCCAACCCGATCATGCTCGAGCTGCGACGCCGCGTGCACGAACGAGTTGACCTTTCGCTTTTCGATGATGTCCGGGTTGTCTATGCCGTGCGCATGCCCTCGAAGCACGAAATATTCAGCGCAACGCTCGTCGGCCATGCTGTGCCAACCTATTGCACGGCCGGTGGTGTGGCCATTCTTTCGAAACTGCCTGACGAAAGAATTGCTGATATCGTTGGCCGCTCCGACCTGACGCCCTTCACGCCCCATACGATACAGTCGCTCGAAGAGGTAATGGGAGAGGTGAATGCCACGCGGGAACGCGGGCATTCTGTGTTGTGTCGCCAGCTTTTGTATAACGAAGTTGCGATCGGAGCAGCCATTCTTGATGCAGGAGGCAATCCGGTCGGCGCAATTCATGTGGCTGGCAGCCTGCAAGAATGGACGGCTGAAAGCTTCAGTGAGAGTTTCGGACCACTCGTCGAAAATGCTGCACGCACCGTTTCAGAACGCCGGTGACCGTTTTCGACGGGTGGAAAAATGCAGGCTGTATCGCGTGAAAGTAAGGTGCCACGGGACTCACGCAACGTCGCAAACTTAACGTGATACCACCAAAAGTGTAATCAGCGACGCGAGAACTTCACCGGCGCTGTGATCGTCCTGTTGACATCGGGCGGTGGCGCGGGAACCGGCGAGGCACGTTGCACCAGCGACAGGACTTCGCTGTCGAGTTCGGGGAACCCCGACGAGCGCGCCAGCGAAGCCGACAGCACCTTGCCGGTTTCATCGATGCGGAAGCGGACATAGACTACACCTTCCTCACGACGGGACTTCGCGCCCGCGGGGTAACGCTTACGCCGCTCCAAATGGGCCATAAGCCGCGACTGCCAGCGGGCAGGACTGACCGAAGACGCAAACAGGCCCGATGCCGACTGGCGCGCCGCGTTGCGACTGGATTGGGTCACCCGTGCCTGCGCCTGATTTACCTGCCGCGATGCAGCCTGCTCCTGCTGGCGCTGTTTGACCGGCTTCTTTTTCGGTTCCTCTTTCCGAACGATTTTGTTTTCCGGTTCGGGCGGTTTTGGCCTTGCAATCGGCAGTGGAATCTCGACCTTGTCCAGTTGGACCAGTTCTTCCACCGCTTCGTCCTCAACCGGCTTCGGCTCCTGTTCGGCTATTTCCTCCGGCTGTTCCGGCTCCTCTATCGCCTCTTCCACATTTTCCGCGGGAGCGCTGGCATCCGCTGTCTCCGGATCGGGAGAGACTTCATTTTCTTTCGTCACTTGGGCTTCCGGCATTTCCGTAAGCTCGATCATGATCGCCGCTGGCGGCATGTCGTCGGCAGCGACCATCGCGGCATCACGCAAGAGCCATAGCGCCGTACCAACATGAATAGACATAACCATGAGCCCGGCACCGGCCCACAGGATGAACTTAGGAAAGCCGTTGCCGAAACTCCGATCGTCTTCAATATGCTTCATGTCGAACTGACTTATGTCCTCTGGTGCTTCAGACGCACGCTTCCACCCGTTGTTGCGGTCCGACAAAGAGAAGCAGGCCCGCGCAAAGCAGTACGTTGATCGCCATTTCGAAATGCCAGAAGAGGCGTGAGCCGAGTGCCAGCGCAACAATGCAGAGCATGACGATCAAGGCGAGGACCGACAGCCGAAAAAGACGTGGAAACGCGCCGAGCCTTCGCCAGAGCGAAAGCGTGCGACGCGCAATACGATTGCTCTCGAGCCAGTGCAGGGCCCGCGATGACAGCTGGATGAAACAAAGCAGCGCGCAGAAGCCAAACAGAGCGGACGGCATCAGCCAGACCTGCAAGCCAACCAGCGCGGCCCCGCTGAGCAGAAAGCCGAGCGCTAGATAACCTGCGCGTTGTCTTTCGTCGGGATAACGTGCTGTTTCGCCAGATGTGAAATCCCTGTTACGGGTCGATAGGTCGACAGCGTTCATTCGAACATCTCCCGCACAAGGGCATGAACACGACGGAAAGCTGTCTCCGCACCCGCGACCACCCGTTCTTCTTCGGCTTCGCTCAGTGGGATCTCGTCCAGCGCGGCTGTAAAGGTCCGCCAGTGCAGCCCGCGCCCTTCCGGGGCGCCAGCCAGATGACGGGCGCCGAACTTTTCATGAAGCCCAAGTTTTTCCGCCTCTTTCAGCAGGAATGCGGCGCCGAGATTGGAGCCTTCCGCCACATAGAGCCAGCCAAGGGCCGTCGGAATATCGACCGACTGCCGGACGGTAAATGCCGGGTCTCCATTCGTCGCCGGATGCGGCAGCGCCAGATCGTCCAGATCTTGGCCAATCTGCGCGAAGCGGCGCCGGCCTTTCAGATCAGGCAGAAGCGCATCAAGTGCCTTGTCGCCATAGAGTGCGTCGATATCGCGGTGGAACTGATATTGCATCGCCGCAAAAAGACCGTAGCGATCACGGCTTGCGAAGGGATTTCCACGCATGATGCTCTGATCCAGCCGTTCATGCGTCTCTGCCGTCCGCGCCTTCAGGCGTTTCGAACGAAGAAGGGTGGGGTGTCGAATAATCACGGCTTCTGACATGACGTTTTTCCCTGTTTTGATTGAATCAACCGATCGGACAGCCGACGAAAGACCTTGCGACTTCCGTCGTTCCGCATTTCAGCCTAAAAGTGGAAATTGAGACCAACCTTCACGGTGTGCGTATCGAGAGAGTTCGATGCCTTGCGTCCATTCACGACACCGGAACTTCCCTGATGTTCGACGGTTTCGTAAATCGGGCGCTCGCTCGGCTCGCAGAATTTCCCCCCGAGGATTTCGCAGATGAATGGCTCCGGCGGCACGATCTCCGTCCCGACCTGCTCGGTCATGGTGTAATTGCCGCTGGTTCCCGCGCGTCCGTTTTCGAAATTGAAGCTGCGGTTTCCAAACCGGCTGTAGGTGTAGTCCGCCTTTACCGACCAGCGGTCGTTGATCGCGTATTCCACGCCGCCGCCGACCGTCAGGCCAGCGCGCGTTCCCGAGGACTGGTCGACGGCAAACATGGCCGTGTCTTTCTGGCCCATCATGTCCTGCGTGTAGCGATATTGATCGCGGGTCTGTCTTTCATGCAGGAAGGCAACGCCTGCAGTACCGTAGACGAGCCAGCGATTGTCGAGCGCATAGCCGAGACGGCCCCGAACCGAACCAGTCCAGTCAATGTCGTAATGGGTCACTGACTGGATGCCCGCCACGTCATTGATCGGCTGAAGCCATTCCTCCTGCATCATGGCCGTCTGCGAACCACGCATACGTGTCTTGCTGACATCGGCTTCTATGCCGAGCACGACCCGGTTGCCGAGCTGGTAGTTGTAACCGGCCTGAACGCCATAGAGCGGTGTGGTACCGAAGCCGCGATCTGCCGATTCAGAGGCGGAAATGGGGTCGGCGCTACCGTTGAGCGCCGTGGTGGTGCCCCATGTCCGCCCCGATGACATGCCGGTATGGATACCGGCATAGAACCCGGTCCAGTCGACGCCCGGAGCAGTGCCCTGCCAGCGGGAGAAGGGCGATAGTTGCGGCAGTTTCTGGTCACCGCCGAACGTGCTCGTCAGGCCTGCATAGAAAGTGCGGCCCGGTCCGGGCTGGTTCACCAGCCCCAGCGGATCGACATAATACTGATCCGTCAGATTTTCGATGCGAGCTGTCGCGGTCAGGCTGTCGGAAACCTTGTACTCGGCAAAAACATCCACCAGCGCATAAGGCTTCCATCGCGTCTGCGAGATGAATTCGCTGGCGCCCGTCGCCGTCACATCACCATGGCCGATGGCACGCGGACCTATATAGGAAACGCGCCCGCCAAGTGTCAGCCTGTCTTCCAGCATTTTCTGCGACAGTGTCAGATCGACGGAATATTTCGGCGGAACATGGTTGGTCGCATAGTCTCCATAAAGCGACTTGTTTCCGCATGTATCTGCCGTGCGGCAAAACTCCACATCGAGATAATAGTTGGCCGACAGATCGGCGGTGAAACCTCCGGCTTCGTACCGGCTCGAGAATTCAAGACCTGAAAAGCGGGCCCGGTCGATATTGTGAATCCGCATGCTGGAATAACCGAGAGGGCTGCTCCACCACTCGCGGGAAATATAGTTCTTGATGTCCCAGTTGAAGTAACCGAGCTTCATCATGAGCGTATCATCGCTCTGGAAAACATCGTTCCGCTTGAGATTTGCGCCGATATCCCAGTTATTGCCCCGTTCGGGAGCAAGGTCCGGCTGGATCACGGTGAAAACACCCATGGATTCGACCGTGCTCGGGAAACGCAGCGCATTGGAATAGTTGACGTAGAGCTGCGCGCCGTCGAAAGGCTCGACCACGACGCCCGCCGTCGGGCTTATCCCGCCTTGCGAACGATCGCTCGGCTCCTCTTCCACATTGGAGCTCTCGCCCCGGTTATGCGAGGAGTAATGCGAATAACGCAGGCCCGCATTCAGTGTCAGCCAGTCCACCGGCTTATAGCCCAACTTGGTATAGACGGCAGCTTCTTCACGGGAGACGTTCGGAAGTTTCAGCCAGCCTTCCAGCAGATCGGTATAGCCGCTCGGCTTGGTATCCTCGTTAAGATAGGAAGCACCATAGGTAAGGTCGACCGAACCGTAGCGGCTCAGATCGAAACTTGACGTATTGGATATGTCGCCTCCCCACATAACGGTATCAGCACCGGTCCTGTAACCGGAAGGAAGGCCAACGGATTCCGAAGTCGGGATCGGTGAGCCCCGCCGCGGATTGCGCATTTCGAGCTTGGTCAGCCAGAGATTGGCCTTCATGTCGATCAGATCGTTGTCGTCCGGATTCCAGCGATAGCGCAGCGTGCCCGTATCGAGCTTTGCGCCCGATGTCTGCTCCTGCTGTACCGGCTGGCTGCGTTCGTCAGTGAAGCGCGAGGCTAGAAGATCACCTGCTTCGCTGCGAAAACCGGTATAGCCGAGCTGAAGCTCGTGGCCGCCGTCGAAGCGGAACGTCCCCTTGGTCAGATAGGATTCGGTCTGGAGCTGGGTGTTCAGCACCTCTTCCCCGGCGCGATAATTCGTGAGGCCGCCGTTTTCGACATAGGACGGCCAGTTTTCGCACCATGTTCCCGAAGTGTTGCACACCCTTCGCGGCCCGACATTCACGGGTTTAGCCGATGGGCCGTGCTTGCCCGCATGATAATTGCCGCGCTTGCGATAGGCATAGCCCGCAAAGAGGTCGTAGTTCTCCTCCTTCATGGCTGCGACAATGCTGCCTGAACCGGCAGTTGGCGAAAGAAGGGACGGCCTGTCCAGGCCATCGCCGGCAGGAATGGCCACCGGATTGTCCCTCGGGGAATAGGGCCATTGATAACCGCCCTTGGCGCCACCATGCGGCGTCGAGGAATTTCCGGCATATTCGCCCTTCACCCGGATGCCCCAGGTGTCGCCCGGCTTGACGATATCGTCCGCATTCAATGTACGGATGGCGACGCTACCGGCAATGCCGCGCGACGCGGCATCCGATCCCTTGCTCTGATCGATGCCGCCGATAAAATCGGGATCGATATAGGTACGGTTGGAAAGACCCTGATACCCTTGATAGACGGTGATGCCGTTTTCCGCGCCATCAATCGTGGTGGCAACGCGTCCAAAGCCCTGCATGCCGCGAATATTGACATCAACCGCGCCTGCACCATTGCGCGCCTCGCCCGACATCACGCCCGGCGTTCCGCGGAAAATATCGGCAGGGCTGGAACCCCTGAACCGCTCGATGGTCTCAGCCGAAATGTGCGAAGTGGCCGCCGGTGTTTCGTAAGGCGCATCCTGCGCGGCGATGCCCCCGCCACTCGTTACCGTGATCGTGTCGAGAAGCGTCGTCCCGCCCACATCGAGCGGCGCCTGTCCCCCGACTGTCTGGCCAGAAAGCGCAACCGTTCCGCTGCCGGTGAACCGATAGGAAATGCCCGATCCCGACAGAAGCCTTGTCAGTGCCTGTTTCGATGTCATCGTGCCGGAAACGCCGGCAGAGCGCTTGGCAGAAGCTAGCTCCGGCAGATAGGTGACCTGCAAACCCGCCTGCTTGCCGAAGGTGGCAAGCGCGCCCGAGAGGGACCCGGCGGGTATGTTGAACGCGGTCTCCCTCGCGGTCTGGGCCTGCGCGGCGACACTTGCCGCCAATGCGAGTGCGACGGCACAGGTCGATCCCAGAAGCGCCGTCGTCAGAATACCGATTCCAAATTGCCGTCCGAACTGCCGCTCAACCCAATTATTGACATCAAGCCCCATAGCTCAACCACTCCAATCCGCCATTTATGGAAATGGGCAGTCGTATGGCAGCAGCTAACTTCCGGCCCTGATGTCTGAAACGGACGGACGCGCGTAATTTTCTCCCCCGCCATCAAAAAAAGAGGGAAATCAGATGCTGGAAACAATCGTGAGCCAGGGTGTTATCTGGCGGACCTTACCACCATAGGGTTCGACCACGGCTTCCAGCGCCGACAGTGGCTGGCTGAGATCGAACACGCCAGAGATGCGCTCTGCGCCGAAATCCGACTGGGCCAGTACGACGCGGCCCCATTTCCAGCGCGCGATACGGGCAACGACCGAGGCGATGCTGTCACGATCCGCCACCAGCAGCCCGTCCCGCCATGCCGCGATCTGGCTGACATCGCGGACACCGCGCTCGAAACTGGATTTGCAAGGGTCGAATGACATCCATTCGCCTGCGCTAACTGGCGGCTGCGCGGCCATGCCTGCCGCCTGAACCCTCACATCCACCGCACCATGATCGACGGAAACGGCGAGGTAACCCGCATCGTTGCTGACCTCAAATGCTGTTCCCAGCGCCGTAGCCACCAGATCGCCTGTCGTCACCTGGAATGGCCGCGCCGCATCGGGTGCGACATCGAAGAAGGCCATGCCGGACATAAGCTCCACGCGGCGATACCGGTCACCGAAACGAGATCGGATTGCGCTGTCAGCCCCGAGCGTCACCTCCGATCCGTCCCTGAGCGTGACCCGACGCAACTCGGCGGTGGCTGTCACATAATCAGCGCGTGCTTGCAGGACCAACTGCGGCCCTAGCAGTGCGCCCGCGCCAATCACCGTCAGACCAGTCATACCGCCCAATAGAACCGAGCGCCGTGACATCGCCCTGCCCGCCACGCCGCTGCGTTTCGCCTGCATGACCATTCCGGCCATTCCGTGAATTTCCATTGCCTCGCACCAGGCAGTTTCATGATCGGGGCTGCGGGCACGCCAGCGGGCAACAAGTTCATGCGCGACAGGATTGCCGGGGTCGTCCTGCATGCGGATGACAAGGTCGAGCGCTTCCTCGAACAGCCTTTCGCTTTTCGACACTTTTTCATTCATGAACGAACGGCTCCTCGCGACACTGCAAACCGAAGCAATCTTTCTATAATTGGTGAAACGGACGGGCGGAGGAAATTTTCACCTGTCGATGGAAGCACAGCAATCAAAAAGACGAGTCTTCCTTCAGCCGCGCACGCAGGTGCAGATAGGCGCGCTTGATGAGCATCCAAGTCCGCGACACTGAAAGATCAAGCTCCGATGCAACCTCCGCAATTGTCTTCTCGTCGAGACGATGCATCTCGAAGGCTTTTCGCGTCTTTTCTGGTAGTTCCAGAAGCGCACTTTCGATAAGCGCCAGACGCTGCCGGTCATAGACGACGGCTTCAGGCGTTGGCGTATTATCGGCAAGCCGCTGCCATTCGCCTTCGGCGAGATCGGACCGCTGGAATAGCCGTTCGCGCCGATAGAGGTCGGTCGACAGATTGCGCGCGATCTGATGCAGATAGGCGCGCGGATTGCTGTCTGCCTGTGGCGCTGCAGACAGCACCCGGACGAATGTGTCCTGCGTCAGATCGGAAGCTGTTTCCGCATTGTGCCCCCGGCGTCGGAAGAACCGGTTCAACTCCCGGGCATGGTTTTGGAAGAGACGGTGCAAATTCCACATTGCTCGAAGCCAGTTAAATGGGGGTGACGAACCGGTGCGTCACTGCTCTGGCAGCACGCCTGCTCCACATCTTATATATGATTATAATAGTCAAGTTTAATTTGATATAACCACGATCCGAGCACAAGCCATTCATCTTCGTCATTTGGGTTTCGTTTCTGGGAAATAAATTCTGTAGATTGACGAACATGCGAGGCAATTATTGAAATAAAGTCCAATAACCCCTCTAAAGGAAATAAAATAGCCTGCGATCGGCCGCCATTATCAGTGAGAAAACAGATTTCACCCTGGCAGTCCCAAGCGGGTTTGTACGGCCGATCGATGGAGGAATGTTTCAGGAAGACACACCGGAATTCATTCGGCGTTTCAAGTTCGACTATGCAATCATTTCCGTGAGCGGCATCAATGATGACGGCGACCATACGGAAGTAGCCGTCGTGTCAGCAGCACTTGGACAAGCTGCACACAAATTGCTCGCAGTGGATAGCTCGAAGTTTGGCAAACGTGCCATGGTGAAGCTTGGTTCAGTTCACGACATCACCGCGCTCATAACAAATGAAATGCCAGCCCCGATCTTGTCCGGCATACTCGAGGAAGCCAGTATCCCTGTCATTCTCTCATTATAGGCGTATGCTGGACGGTAGAGAGTTCAAACCTCATTACAAATCATTGTTTTCGGAATGAACCCCTGTCGCCGCAGCAAACTAAGCAAGCATAGTGCTCAAATCATACGAATATTCATTAACTTCGCGAAGATCTAGCTGAGTTTCCACATGGTCGAGATGATGCGCCATCAGACTAACAGCACTCGTTACATTCTTTTGCAATATGGCATCCACGATCTCGGCGTGTTCGTCTGGTCCGCAATTGAAATAGTCTGCCTTGCGATAGACCGCGGTGATAAGCGACGTCCGGGACACAAGATCACGCATCATTGTGAATAGAAAATCCGACAATGCCAGCTCAGCCAGAAGAAGATGAAAACCACCGGACAATTTGATAATGTCGGTCGTGATATTTTTCGTATTGGCAACCCGTTCTTTGGCAACGTGATCGCTTAGCCGCTTAAAATCGGTACGTGTTGCTGACCGACAAAGGCGCTCCACGACGCAACGCTCAACTGTCCTGCGTACAAAGAACACATCCCGAGCTTCACCAACGGTGGGCTTACAGACGAATGCACCGCGATTGGGAAGAATATCTACAAGTCCCTCCCGTTTGAGGGCGGCAAGTGCTTGTCGAATACGAGCGCGGCTGACATTGAAAATCTCCGCCATCTGCTCTTCCTTGAGCTGTACGCCCGGACGAAGACGCCGCTCTGCAATAGACAGCCAGACTTTCTCAACAATCTGCTGTGTCGATGCACCCGTTTGCTCCGCCATGAGCTATACTCCCCTTCCATTTCACCAAGCTTGACGCGACAAGAAAAGTCAACCATCACAGCTCGCAAGGAGGACAATATTGTCAACAATTATTGGGCGTTATGCCTCTTGGGTGACAACCGTACAACGGGTCGTGCTTTTGACCCGAGGATAGTCATAGCTATTCACCTTGGAGGTGGCATATCCGGCGCCAACCAGCGCTTCCGCTATTTTGACCGCAGCTGTTACGCCGTCGATCACTGGCACACCAGTCGCTTCCTTCAGGCGTTCACACAATGACGACATTCCTGCGCAACCCAGCACGATGGATTCTGCTCCGTCCTCCGCCTTCGCGCGTTCAATTTCTCTCAGTAACAACTGTTCGGCTTTATACGAATCTTCCTCGAGGGCAAGTACCGGAAGGTCGATCGCGCGCACCTTGCGGCAGTGATGATCGGCACCGTAGTCACTCACAAGATCCTCGATGATCGCCACAGAGCGCGGAAGAGTCGTTATCACCGAAAAGCGGCGGCTGATAGTCATCGCCACCTGTATCGCGGCCTGGCAGATGCCAATCACTGGACCTCTCGCCACTTCGCGCGCGGCATGCAAGCCCGGATCGTCAAAGCAGGCAATGACATAGGCATCCACACCCAGAACCTCGCCTTTTCGGATTTCTGCCAGCATTCCGGGCACGGCCATCGCCTCATCCGCTCCACCTTCAATACTGACCGGGGTATCGGTCGGGTTGGCGGCGGAGATATGCGTATGATCATGCTTGACCAGCAAAGCGCTCTCAAGCGCCTGCGCCGTCATGGATGCCGTGGAATTGGGATTGATGAGATGAATATGCATATTGGTATTCTCTGTTGCCTGGCTTTTGACCTACTGTTTCGGCTTCTTGAAATCGCCAATAGGTGGAGCTTTCAAAACGAACTGGCGGTCTGATGTCACATAGTTGTCGGCGTGAAGCCGGGCTATTGGCTGATAAGATTCCGGGTCCACATAATGACCCTCGGCATCAAGACAATTGCGACGGACGTGCATCTGTACCACCTCACCCAGAACCAGAGTCCGACGTGGGTAATCAATCAGACGTTCGACCCGACACTCGAAAACGCATGGTGCCTCCTGAGGATAAGCGACGTCGATCTTGCGACACGGAACGGGGCTCAATCCTGCAACTTGGAGCTCATCCACCTCGCTGTCGAAACCAAGCCCGCAAATCAGCATCTGTTGAGACAAAGCCATATCCACCATGCTGATGGCGAACTCACCGGACCGACGAATGTTGACCATCGTGTCCTTCTGCTCCCCTGTCAGACGCGGCTGAATACCCAAAACGACGATAGCTGGATCATGAGAAAACACATTGAAAAAGCTCATCGGCGCAGCATTGTTATGCCCGGCTTCGGATCGGGTCGTCACAAGCGCAATCGGACGCGGACCAATGAAATTCGTCAGCAGTCTATAACGGCTTTGCGGTTCAATCGCTTCGAAATCAAATTCCATGGGCAGCCCAGACGTTGATATCATCATCTACAATAATCTTTCATATTGTCGACAATTCTGCAAGCAATTAAATCCACGAGTTGACTTTTTCACCCGTATGACGATTGTCTGCGTCAGCAAGGAGAAACCACACATGAACGCACCAGCCGCAATGTCGGTCGAGCAGATAGTTGAAAGGGTTTGGCTTTCGATCGCTGAACGGCGATTGCGCCCTGGTGTACAACTCAAGGAAGAACAACTGGCGTCGATTTTTCATGTCAGTCGCGCTCGTATCCGTCAGGCACTGACGGTCCTTGAACGTGATGGCCTTGTGACCATCATTCCCAATCGTGGTGCCTTCGTCAGCAAGCCGTCTGTCGAAGAGGCGCGTGATGTTTTCTTCGTTCGACAAGCTGTGGAGCGGTGCATTGTAGAGCGGCTCTGCACTTCGATGCTGAAGGACAGCGTGAAAAGGCTTCGCGATCACGTCAATCAGGAACGAGTTGCAAACGCCGAAGATAGCACCACCGACATCATCAAGCTTTCGGGCGGCTTCCATCTTTTGCTGGCGGAACTGACGGGTTCCGATTTCCTGTTCACAACGATGCGGGATCTTATTGCCCGCACCTCGCTTATCACGGCCATTTATCGAAATACTACCCGGTTCAATTGCGGGCCCGACGAACATGCCGAGATCGTGGAAGCGATTTCGGCGAAAGAAGTGCAGAAGGCCGTGCATCTTATGGCGCATCATCTGGAACATGTGGAATCCGAACTGGACCTGAGCGAGATACGCGATCTTTCCCACGATCTGCGAGCAGCATTGGCGTGAAGCAAAGAAGTTGAATACCAGCTTCTTTGCTCGTTTTCTTCTTCAAGCCTCCGTTTCGACCAGGTGACAGGCGACGCGGGTACGGTTTGGCAATAACTGCATCGCCGGCACTTCCTTCGAACAGCGCTCCACGGCAAACGGGCAGCGCGGATGAAAGGTACAGCCGGAAGGTGGTTTGAGCGGACTTGGCACTTCGCCACTCGCAGGTTCGCGATTACGGTTTGGCGATTCGATGTTAGGGATCGTCTGCAGCAAAAGCTGTGTGTAGGGATGACGCGGCTGGGCAAAAAGCTCTTCCGTATCGCCTTCTTCCACAATGCGGCCCAGATACATCACCGCGATACGGTCCGACATATGGCGAACGACGCTCATATCGTGACTGATGAACAGATAGGTCAGACCCAGCTCGTCCTGCAGCCGACGCATCAGATTGAGAACCTGCGCCTGCACTGATACGTCAAGCGCCGAAGTAGGTTCGTCGCATACAAGAAACTCCGGTTCGCTCGCAAGTGCGCGGGCAATTGAGATACGCTGGCGCTGTCCACCCGAAAACTCGTGCGGGAACTTCTCGCCATCCGACGGAGAGAGTCCAACAGTAAGCAGAAGTTCTTCCACACGTTCGGTCACTTCGGCAGCACTGCTGCGCAGCTTCAACTCACGCAGCGGTTCGGCGATGATGTTCTTCACACGCCAGCGCGGATTGAGTGAGGCATATGGATCCTGAAAAATCATCTGCGCCGACAAGGGAGCACCGCTCTTACCCGGAGCAAATCGCATTTCGCCACTTGTCGCATGGTGCAGCCCGGTGACAAGCCGCGCCACCGTGGATTTCCCGCAACCGCTTTCGCCCACAATGCTGAGACAGCCACCTGCCGGCACCGTAAAACTGATATCATTCACGGCCTGTAGATATTGCCTGGGCTTGCGCTCTACCACCCGGTTTAGCCAGGGAGCAGACACATCAAAAGTTTTGACAAGCCGATCAACAGTCAACGCTGGGGCTTTTTCCAAAGGTTTTGTCATGCGGTGCCTCCTGCATTCAGCCAGCATGCACTAGCGGTCTGGTCGGAAAATATGAGTTCCGGGCGCTCGCGCAGACAACGCGGTCCCGCTGCCTTGCAGCGTGGGTTGAAGGCGCAGCCATCGGGTATCGCATCAAGGCGCGGCATTGAGCCATCAATCTGGTTGAGCTTCTCAACCCGTGCACCAAGCGACGGAATGGAAGACATCAGTCCCTGCGTATAGGGATGACGTGGCTGGTGCAGCACCTGCTCCACCGGCCCGATTTCGATCAGCCTTCCGGCGTACATGACTGCAATTCGATCGGCAGCTTCGGCAATCACACCCATGTCGTGGGTAACGAGCATGACCGCAGTCTGCTTTTCCTTGCACAGCTTGCGCAGGAGCGAGATGATCTGCGCCTGGATCGACACGTCCAGCGCAGTGGTGGGCTCGTCGGCGATGACCAGTTTCGGCGACGCAGCGAGCGCGAGCGCGATTACCACACGCTGGCGCATACCGCCCGAGAACTGGTGAGGATACTGGTTGACCCGCTCTTCTGGGGAGGGAATGCCCACGTCCCGCAACAGCTGCACAGCGCGCGCACGTGCATCCACACGGCCGAGACCAAGATGCCGCCGAATGGTTTCGACAAGCTGCGCTCCCACCGTGAATAGCGGATTGAGCGAAGTAAGCGGATCCTGGAAAATGGCGCCGATTTCACGCCCGCGAATTTTTTCCATAGCGCGATCATCAAGCGTATCGATCCGTTGCTTACCAAGCCAGACTTCGCCACCAGCGATATGGCCAGGTCGCTCAAGCAACCCCTGTATAGCGAGACCGGTCATCGACTTTCCGGCACCGGATTCACCAACGACGCCCAGAATTTCACCTGGGCGGATCGACAGGCTGACATCCGACAACGCCGTTACTGTACCGCGACGGCCAGGAAAATCCACGCGGAGGTTACGGACATCAACGACTGGTTCCTGTGTGTCAACCATTTGCGTTTTCCTCTGTCGGCCCTTCAATCGGATAGCTCGGCGGGAAGATTTCAGCGACCGGAGGGTTATTCCAGCTCCGCTCGGGGTATTTGGCGATGAGGCGGTCATACTGGATTTGTGCCTGATCCCGCGCCCTCTCCATATCGAACCCGGTCAGCTTGCGGTCCATCATGGAAACCCGCCCATCGACAAAGACCGCCTGTGTAATCTTGCCTGAGCCACCGGTTACTATCGTTGTGATTGGGTCGATAGATGGTGCCATGAACGTATCGTCGAGACGGAAGACGGCAATATCTGCCCGCGCACCCGGCGACAGGTGACCGAGGTCTGGACGGCCTAACGCTCGTGCGCCGCCGATCGTCGCTGCGTCGAACAGGTCGGCTGCGCGCAAGCAGTCCGGCGCGCCATCGGCAACGCGACCGGTGATGAGGCCGACCAGCATGTTCATCAGCATGTCAGGCGGCGTCGTGTCCGTGCCCATAGCAATATTGATCCCGCGCTTGCGGCAATCCGAGAATGATTTCAGGATCGAACCGCCTCGGCCTGAGACCAGCGGGCAATGGACGATGGAAACACCGTTTTCGCCATAGAGCCCGAGGTCTTCTTCGGTGGCATTGGTAGCGTGTGGAGCAATAAGTCGATCACTCAGCAGGCCATTTTTGGCAAGCCAGACCGGCGCGGTAGAACCGTGCAGCATACGCACAGTGTCAACCTCCATCGCACCTTGTGCCATGTGGAGGCGGAATTTGCAGCCAAGGTCGCGCGCTGCAGCATCGGTGTTCTGGATCAGCTTGAGAGTGGAGGTTTCAACGCGATCCGGCGCCAACATACCGCGTACCAGATCGCCATGACGACCATTCTGGTGCTCGATATAGGCTACCGCGTCCCTCAGTCCCTGGAGGCCGCGCTCCTCATCGAAGACAGGCACCATCCTGCCCGGTGCTTCAAGCACCATCCCGCCCGAACGGTAGGCGGGACTGAGATAGACACGCAGACCGAGAACGCCTGCAGCTTCGGCAGCGGCGTCGAACTCGGCGACCGTTTCGCCCCATTCGCGGTAAAACAGCGAGGCAATCGGAGCGGCAGTGGTGATACCGTTCAACAATAGCTGGCCGAAAGCAAATCGCTTCTGAAAGGCCAGTTCCTCTTGCGTGTACATCTCGTATGGCCCTGCATCAACATAGGAGCGCGGCCAAACGCGGCCCTTCGCCCAGCCGGGATGATGATCGATGCCAAGGATCGTCGTATCGAGGTCTGAAAGCGCATCAAGATCGATCAATCCAGGACTGATCAATGCATTGCCGAAATCAATGCGGCGGGCCACTTCGCCAGCGAAATCATGACCGACAAACAGTATCTCGCCATTGTCGAAGACGACCTCACCGTTCTTCAGAAGCCGGTGGCCACCATCCTTGTGTCCGACCACCCAGCTGGCGGTGATAAGTGTGCGTCCTTCCGGTCGACGACCAACTGGAAGGGCGTCTAGTATTTTGTTCATCACGGCATCTCCACCACAGCAACGCCCTGACGGGCCGTGACGCGACCGCCCTTGACGACCAACGGACGTGGGGCCACATCCACCACCGCATGAGCCAGCGTCTCACCGGTAAGAAGTGTGAAATCGGCATTGCAGCCAACACTCAGTCCGTAATTCTCCAGACGCAACACATCTGCACCGCCTTGGGAAACAATATGCAGAACATGTTCCAGATCATGATCCGAGCGCACGCCGTTTTTCATGCCGATGACCTTCGCGCGATCAAGCATGTCCGGCTGGCCCCACGGCCCCCAGGTGTCACGGATACCGTCACAACCGCCACCAATGCGAACGCCTGCTTCCTTGAGCCGTCTGATCGATGGTACCGTGGCCGACGGTGCGCCGGTGGTCAGGATGGCAACATCAAGGATAGCGAGCTGTTCCATCAGTTGACCGACACGCAGATAGTCGTTCATGCCAAGCGCGAAAGCGTGACTGATCGCTACCTTGCCTTCCATGCCGTTGGCACGGATACGCTCAAAAATAAGTTCCATCGTGAAAGCACCAAGATCACCCGTTTCGTGCAGATGGATATCGATCGGCACGTCATACTTGGTTGCAAGAGCGAACAGAATATCGAGCTGGCCTTTCGGGTCGCGGTCGATGCCGCATGGATCAATCCCGCCCAGAACCTCGCATCCCTGACGGAGCGCCTCGTCGAGCAGTTCTTTCGTGCCCGGCATGACCATCAGACCCGACTGGGGAAAAGCGACAATTTCGATATCGATGATACCCTTGAGCTTTTCCCGCGTCTCCCAAACGCCTTCGACCAGCGACAGGCCATGGGTCGGATCGATATCGACATGACTACGAATATGCGTGCCGCCATGCGCAGCAAGGCCAATGGCGTGGCGCATCGATTGGCGGTGCGGATCAAGGCCGATCTCCAGCCGGTTCTCGCGTTCGAAATCGATACGCTCGCGCAGAACCGCGGCACGATTGTTGACATGCCAGGGCATGCCCCACGTGGTCTTGTCGAGATGAGTATGCGCATCTATCAGCCCGGGCGCGACGATGGCGTTGCCGCCATCTTCCACAGCCATACCAGGCTCTGCCTCGAACTGCCCGAAACCGGCAATCTTTCCGTCCCTGATCATTACATCGCAGGTTTCACCTGCCATCGGGCGTACGTTGCGGAGCAAAAGATTGTTCATAAAACTCACCTCAATTTCGGATTAAGAGCATCGCGCAGCCAGTCGCCGAGCATGTTCACGGCCACGACCAGCAGGCAGAGCTGAATGACAGGGAAAAGCACGATCCACCATGAACCGGAGAACAGGAACTGGTTGCCGATGCGGATCAATGTTCCAAGCGATGGCTGGCTTGGCGGCATGCCAATACCGAGGAACGATAGCGTTGCTTCAGTAAGGATGGCCATGCCGAAGTTGAGCGTTGCCGCAACCATGATCGGGGTCAGTGTATTGGGAAGAATGTGCTTGGCCATGATGCGCCGTGCCGGCACACCGATCAATCGCGCCGCCGACACGTAATCCTTGCCGGTCTCAACAATGGCTTGCGCGCGCACTGTACGAGCATATTGAACCCATGCCGAAAGTGCGATCGCCAGAATAAGAACTGCAGAAGCGCCAATTTCGCGCAGGCTGACCGGTAGCATCTGCCGCACGACCGTGGACACCAGAATGGCGACCAGAATGGTCGGGATTGAGAGAGTGATATCGCCGAAACGCATCAGTAGATTGTCGATAAAGCCACCGAAATAGCCTGAAACCAATCCCGCACTCATACCGATCACAAGTGAGAGAACCACCGAAGCAATGCCGATGACGATTGAAATGCGCGTGCCATACAGAATGGCGGACAACATATCTCGACCCTGAGTATCGGTACCAAGAAGATATGGCCATTCACCGCCCTCCTCCCATAGCGGTGGCAGTTCAGCTTTCCACATATCGAGCGCTGCACCGTCGTAGGGATTCTGCGGTGCGATCAGTGGCGCGAAAAGAGCCGTGAGGATCAGGATTGCGAGAAGCGCGGCACTGAACATAGCCGTCTTGCTGTGCGTGAAGGACCACCAGAGATCGCTTTTACGGAAGCGCTGGAAAAGTGACTGTCTCTCGACAGAGGTGGCTTGTGAGGTTTGGGTGCTCATCGATATGGACTCCCGTTTTATCAGCGTGCAGTGCGCAAGCGGGGATCGATTACCGCGTAGGCAATATCCACCAGCGTGTTGAGCACGACAAAGATGAAGGAAATGATGCAGAGATAAGCCGCCATCACAGGAATATCGAGGAAGGTGACAGCCTGGATGAACAACATGCCCATACCCGGCCACTGAAACACGGTTTCGGTGATCAGTGCGAAGGCAATCAACGAACCGACATTCATGGCAGTCATGGTCACGACCGGCATCAGGCAATTACGCAGTGCGTGCCTGAAATAAATGCGCCAGCGCGGAATGCCGCGAGCCCGGGCAAATTTCACATAATCCGAACGAAGCACTTCCAGCATTTCGGCACGCACGAGCCGCATGACAAGAGTGACCTGATACAGCGAAAGCGCGATTGACGGCAGGAGGATTGCGGCACGGCCCGAAGGGGTCAGAAGCCCTGTTGACCACCACCCGAGCTGGACCACATCACCGCGCCCGAATGCAGGAAACCATCCAAGTGACACCGAAAAAACGAGGATCAACAGAATACCGACCACAAAGCTCGGCAGCGATACGCCGACAATGGAGAGGAACTGCAGACCCTCCGTATACCATTTGCCTCGTTTGATCGCGGTCAGCACCCCTAATGGCAGGCCAACCAGCAGCGAGATCAGGGTGGCGACGAGAACCAGTTCAAGTGTTGCTGGAAAGCGTTCACCGATGAGATTCAACACGTCCTGGCCGTTGCGATAGGAAATGCCAAAATTGCCTTGTGCTGCATTGACCACAAAACGGGTATACTGCGTCATCAGGCCATCGTTGAGGCCAAGACGCTCACGCAGATTATCGCGGTCAGCCTGCGTCATCTGCTCGTTGGCCATCATCTCGACAGGGTCGCCAGCCAGCCGGAAAATCAGAAAGGCAAGCAAAGCGACGGCCAACATCACCATGACAGCGTTTGCCAGGCGCTTAATGATAAAAACCAGCATAGAAATCCCTCGGTAACAACAGGGCGTTCCGGGGGACAACTGCCCCCCGGAGCATCATGATTGATTTACTGTGCAAAGTGCGTCAGCCAATGACGCGGCTTGTTGTCCGGTAATTGCACGATCTTGTCGATCTTCTTCGACATGACCCATGCCATTGGTTGCTGGTGCAGAGGCAGCATCACAAGTTCGTCTTTCACCATTTTCAGCGCTTCGGTTTGCAGCGCGAGACGTTTGGTGCGATCCATCTCGGTCGATGCCTGTACGACAAGCTTGTCGATGTCCGGATAGCTCCATCCGCCCCAGTTGAAGACACCTGCATTGGCTGTCTTGGTCTCGATCATCTGGAGAAGGATAGAATAGCTGTCTAGCATGGGCTCAGTCGCCCAGCCGATCAGATAGACGTCAGCCTTACCACCTGTGCGTTTTGGCGCTTGCGCAGCAGTCGGCGCTATGTCCAGCTGCGGCTTGAATCCGCCGCGGCTCAGCATGTTTACCATGCCCTGGCAAAGCTCTTCCTCGTTCACATAAGCGTCGGTCGTGCACACCAGTGTGAATGGAAAATCAGTGGCGCCAGCCTCTGCGAGAAGCTTCTTCGAGAGCTCAGGATCGTATTTGAGCGTGGTGTCCAGCTCCGGCGTATAACCTGGAATTTCCGGCGCAACCACGGCCCCGGCGGTACGCGACTTGCCGCGCATTATGCGCTTCTGGATCAGATCACGGTCGAGCGCATGAGCGAAAGCCTGGCGCACGCGCAAATCGTTGAACTTGTTCTCCGAGCCATTAGCGAGTTGCGACTTCCGGTTAAACCCAACCATTACAGTGCGCAGGTCCGTGCGTTCCATCACATTGAGATCCGGCTGGGCCTGTAAACGCGGAAGATCCTGCGACGGCGCATTCTCCGTAAAGTTGACTTCACCGGAGAGTAATGCCGCTACGCGCGTCGCAGCAGATGTAATGGGCGTAAATTCGATCCGATCAATGTTGGACTGCGACTTGTCCCACCAGCCCGGGTTCTTCACAAGAATAGTTTTGGAATCCGGCACACGGCTTTCAAGTTTGAACGGACCTGTGCCGTTGGTGTTGTAGGTTGCATATCCCTCGATCTTCGCGCCGACATCCGTAGGCTTTTCCGAATTGTTGTTTTTCAACCAGCCGGCATCAAAGATATGGATATTGGTCAGATCGTTGAGAAGCAGTGGATAGGGGCCGCTCAACTCGATATCGACAGTATAATCGTCTACTTTCTGGGAGGACTTGTAAGCAGGAAGGTTTCCACGTAGCGGCGAGACCGGATCGCTTACACGCTTCAACGAAGCGAGTACGTCATCAGCATTGAACTCGGCACCATCGTGGAATTTTACGCCTTTGCGCAGGTGAAAACGCCATACCGTATCCGAAACATTCTCCCAGGATTCGGCAAGAGCAGGCTCGATCTTCAATTCCGCGTCGTAACGCACCAAACCTTCATAGACATGATTGAGGAAAGACAGCGTATAGCTGTCGCCGTAGGAATATGGATCAAGCGAATAGATATCGCGCGATGCCCCCCATTTCAGCGTTTCGGCATGGCCTGACAAAGTCAGGCTGGCCAGCATGGTGGCCGCAAGGCCCAGTCTTTTCAACATTGATTTGCTCCGCTTCTGGAAATTCGCGCCCCTTTTCGGGGTCTGTTTTCAGTTCGCCTTTATCATCGCCCACGCGGTGATTTCGGCCATTCGCGCCCTTACGGCGCGCTACAAGTTGAGTGTGATTTCCTCCCTGCAACATGGCCCCGCCTTTTCGGCTGTTTTCTTGGCCACGAACGACAGTATGTCCATTAGTCAAAAGTTGTCAACGCGATTGTTGACAATATTATTATATTTGCGCGTCTTATATGTCGACAAAGGCGTCCAATGAAGGGCTTCGCTTCAATCAGACCTCCATACCGGGTAACTTGGCGAAAATATCTCTTCGACCTGCGGATGTTGCCAGCTCCTGTCAGGATATTTGGTGATCAGCCCGTCAAACTGCCGCTGCGCCCGCTCCCGCGCAGCTACCATGTCGATTCCAGCCACTCTGCCATCCAGCATGGACAAGCGCCCATCGACAAAAACCGCCTTTGTGACCTTGCCGGAACCGCCAATGACCAGCGTCGTAATTGGATCGACACTTGGCGTCATATGGATGTCGTCAAGACGAAAAACAGCAATATCCGCCTTTGCGCCTGCACAGAGCCTTCCGATATCCTGACGTCCGAGCGCTTTTGCCCCGCCCAACGTCGCCGCATCGAACAGGTCTTTCGACCAAACCGCGTCCGACGCTTTTTCGCCGATACGGCAGGCAATCAATCCGACGAGCATATTCATGAACATATCTGGTGGCGCCGTGTCGGTGGCCATGCCGATATTGATGCCTAGTTTGCGGCAAGAAGCAAAGGAATGCAGGATGCTGCCCATCCGCGCCGAAACCAGCGGTGAATGCGCAATGGACACACCGTGCCGGGCATAGAGCTGCAGATCCTGCATCGAGGCATAGGTACCGTGCGGCGCGTAAAGTCGTTCGCTCATGAGGCCGTTGTCGGCCAGCCATTGCGGCCCCGAAACGCCATGCAACCTGTGCATTGTATCGAGTTCCAGCTTACCCTGGGCCATATGAATTCTGACCCGGCAGTCGAGATCGCATGCCGCTGCCATGGTGCGCTGCAACAAGGGCAGCGTGCAGGTTTCGATACGGTCAGGGGCAAGCAATCCATTGATCAGGCCGCCATGGCGCCCGTGGTTGCGCTCGATGAAATCGATAGCGTCGGCTAGACCCTGGAGCCCGCGCTCTTCGTTGAACATCGGCTCGATGCGCCCCGGTGCCTCCAGTATCATGCCACCGGAACGATAGGCGGGACCGAGAAAAACCCGCAGACCGAGATCGCCTGCTGCCTGCGCGGCGGCTTCGAACTCAGTTACGGTTTCCGCCCATTCGCGGTAATAGAGCGAGGCGATAGGGGCGGCGGAGGTAATGCCATTCAACAGAAGAAGGCCAAAACCGAACCGCTTCTGGAATGCCAGCTCCTCTTCCGAATACATTTCGTAAGGTCCGCGCTCTACATAGGAACGCGGCCAGATACGCCCTTTCGCCCATGCCGGCTGATTGTCATGCACCAGCAAATAAGTATCAAGATCGGACAATGCGTCGATGTCGATCAAACCAGGACTTATCATTGCTTTGCCGAAATCGATACGTCGTGCCACCTGTCCCTCGAAATGTGGTCCGGCATAGAGCACCTGATTGTCTTCGAAGACGATCTCGCCATTGGGAATGAGCCAATGCCTCTCGTCGCGCCATGCAAGCACCCATTCCGCAGTTAGAAGGGTCAGTCCTTCTGATCTCCTGCCGAGAGCCAGCTGATCCAAAACGGGTTGACTGGAGATGTTAGTTTGCATCGAACGATGTTCCTGTGGTCTGGATACTAAAAAAGCGTTTCATCGAGATGAAACGCTTTTTTCCATATTATCTAACGGCTTATCTTATTCGGCCATCATCGTGCGCCAGTGGCGCGGCTTATTGTCAGCACGAAAGTCCACGCTTTGGACCTTATCGAGCATGCCCCAGGCAATAGGCTGCTGATGGAGCGGGATCAGGATCGCCTTGTCCTTGGCAATCTTCAGCGCTTCCTCTTCCAGAGCGAGGCGTTTGGCGGTGTCCGGCTCCTGGGCGGCTTTTGTCACGAGTGCATCGAGTTCTGGGTAGGACCACCCGCCATAGTTGGAAACACCGGTCGAACCGCTGCGTGTCGAGAGCACCTGAGAAAGCAACGAATAGGCATCAAGGGTCGGCTCGTTGGCCCAGCTCAGATTGAACATATCAGCCTTGCCGTTGGTACGCTTCGGCTGCTGCACTGCACGCGGCCCCATATCGATGGTTGGCTCGAAGCCGGCGCGCTTCAGCATGTTTGCAATGCCTGAGCAGATATCTTCCTCGTTGATGCTCTCGTCATTCATACACAGATAGGTGAAGGCCAGCCCCTTCTGCCCTGCTTCTTCCAGCAGCTTTTGTGCAAGCTTGGGATCGGCCGGCTGATAGACGTCGAGGGACTTGGCATAGCCAGCGATTTCAGGTGCGATGAGAGAACCGGAAGGCCGTGCCAGAGCCCGCATGATCTTCTTGTTGATGAGATCTCGGTCGATACTCGCTTCCACAGCCTGACGGACGCGAACATCCAGGAACGGGTTTGGACGCCCATCCTCAAGCTTTTCCTTGCCGTTGAAACCGATGAAGACCGTGCGCAGCTCCGTGCGCTTGCTCACCTTGATACCCGGTGAGGATTCCAGCCTTGGAAGATCCTGAATGGGAGCGGAATCAACCAGATCTATTTCGTTCGATAGCAGTGCGGCAACGCGGGTTGCAGCAGAGGAGATTGGAACATACTCGATACGATCGAGATTATGCTTCTTCTCATCCCACCACTGATTGTTGATCACGAGAACCGTTTTCGAATCCGGAACACGGCTGTCCAGCTTGAACGGACCAGTACCGTTGGTGTTGTGAGTGGCATAGTTTTCGGTTTTGGAGGCGATATCGGTCGGCTTTTCGGCATTGTTGTCCTTGAGCCATTTTGCATTGAACATGAAGATATTGGTCATGTCGTTGAGGAACAATGCGGTTGGCGCCGAAACTTCGATATCGACAGTGAAATCGTCGACTTTCTTGACCCCGACATAAAGCGGAATATTACCGCGCAGAGGCGAAGTCGGATCCGATACACGGTTCATCGAGGCGACCACATCGTCAGCAGTGAAGTCTGCACCGTTGTGGAATTTCACGCCTTTGCGCAATGTGAAGCGCCAGTACTTGTTGTCGACAAGCTCCCATTTAGTGGCAAGCGCCGGTTCAATCTCGAAATTCGGACCGTAGCGGATCAGGCCCTCGTAAATATGGTTCAGAAACGCGAGATTGGACGTCGAAGGAACCGAATCCGGATCAAGGGAGTAAATGTCCGCTCGGCTGCCCCAGCGTAATGTCGCAGCGCCTGCCGATGAAACCGCGAGTGGAGCAGCGATAGCCGCGGCGGTCAGCGCCGATATGAGAAACCTGTTGAGACGCGTCATGCTCTTCCCTTCATGAGTAACGATAAGATCCGTTCGTCCGGATTTTTCAGCAGTATCATAATCCGTTTTATTATTGTCAACGATATTGTTGGCAATTATGCTTCAGAACATCAACACCAAAAAACAACTTTCGAGGCAGGAAACGTGCACCGAAACCAAAAGATAAGGGGAAAGTGAATGGATGGGTTCTTGCTGCTTCACGGGACGATCGTGACAGTCGACAGCACCCGGCGGATCATTGACGACGGTGGTCTGGCGATCGAAAACGACAGAATCGTTGATATCGGTACTGCAGGGGAACTCCATACCCGACATGCCGGGAAGAAAGTAATCGACTGTACGGGAAAACTGATAATCCCGGGGCTGATTGACGCTCACGGGCACGCAGGTCATGCCTTGATCCGCAGCATCGGTGCAGACACCAACTCGCTGTGGATGCGGATCGTCACGCCAACCTACTATCACTATGTCACACGCGACTACTGGTACGCGGATGGTCTTGTTTCCGGCCTTGAAAGATTATGTGCTGGCGTAACGACGTCTGCCAGCATTATCACCTCCATGCCGCGTAGCGACGATCCGGCGTTCGCAATCAATCATGCCCGCGCTTATTCCGAACTCGGCTTGCGGGAGATCATCTGTGTGGGCCCTGCCGGCCTGCCATGGCCGCAATCGGTTACACGCTGGGAAAGCGGCAAACCAGAGCGACACAGCGTTTCCTTCGAGGAAATGATCGAGGGGGCCGAGGCTGTTATCGAAAGTCTGAACGGAACTGCCGATGGACGCATAAAGGTCTTTCTGACGCCATTCACCATTGTACCCTCAGTTGAGCCGTCGAATGCCTCGACGCCGGATTTCGCCGTAACCCTGACCAAGGATGACCGGATGCAGGCAAGGCGCATTCGCGAAACCGCGAGCAAATGGGGTGTCCGCATTCACTCCGATGCCTTTGCTGGACAGATCCGCATGGCGTGGCAAGACAAAGAGAATGCGCTGCTCGGACCTGACGTTCACCTCCAGCATTGCTGGGGCATTTCACATGAGGAAATAGATATTCTCGCTGAAACAGGTACGCATGTCACCCATGCTCCGCCCGGCCGGTCGACGCCGATTATGCAGATGATGGCCCGCGGGGTACCAGTCGCCATTACTTCGGACGGCGCCGCTCCCAGCCGCCATTTTGACATGCTGCAGATCGCACGCATTGCCCAGTCGACGCAGCATATCCTGCACAATCATGACCGCTATATCCTCCCACCGGGCAAGGTCTTCGAAATGATCACCATCGATGCCGCGCGCGCGATTGGCATGGATCACGAGATCGGTTCTCTCGAAAAGGGCAAGAAAGCCGATGTCGCCATTATCGATATGCGAAAACCCCATCTGACACCCAACTGGATGCCGGTTCACCGTCTGATCCATCAGGTACTGGGGAGCGATGTGGATACCGTGATCGTGGACGGGAAAATTCTTATGGAGGACGGCAAGGTGCTAACCGCCAATATGCATGAAGCGCTGGCTTTCGGCGAAGCGGAAGCCCGCGCGCTGGTGAAGCGTGCTGGCTTGCAGAACCATATGCATGATCCCGCCTGGGGCCAACTGCAACGAACCTTTCGTGAACCTGTCAACCCACCCCCGTTGCCCGAGGACAGGCGGTAGGTCCCTGTCGGTGCGCTTTGGGTATATCCCAACCCAATAGTCGTTAATTTAGCGTGGGGGCTAAGGATACCGTCGACGTCCCTCTCTCAAGGCGTTCGACGCCGCTGCCCGTCACCTGTCGGTCAACCTAGCCGTACAGGAATTGTGCGTGACACCGGGAGCCGTCAGTCAGATGCTGAAGGTTCTTGAGAAGAGCATGGGGTAAGACTGTTTGATCGGGCGACGCGGGGAATCTATTTAACCGACGCTGGCCGCGACGAAGTACCTGCCGTTCCGCACCGCAACCGATGGCAAGACCTCAGTGGCAAGTTCACCGGTACTGTCCAGCTATCAAGCGGCAAGTTCGCTGCAATGGAGCGAAGCCATGAGTTCACGCAGGTCCCATGGCGACCGGCTCGGCCGCGAGGTCAGTGGTATAGTACAGGGTGGACCGGTGTAGTGGCAGTTGGAACAACAACAATGTTTGGGAATATGACCGTTCGTACCACCAGTTGACAAAACTGCCAACTCCATTATGGTATGAACATTCCATAATGGAGTTGGATGTGTATGGCCCGCTTGAGAGAGTTTGACGAAGAGCGCGTTCTGGACGCGGTAATGGAGACCTTCTGGCGTAACGGTTACGAGGGCACTTCCGCGCAGAATCTCGTTGATGCGACTGGGCTTGGTCGCGGAAGCCTCTATGCTGCATATACCAACAAGATTGGTCTGTTTGAGCAGGCCCTGACACGCTACCGCATGCGTGCGCAAGCTCACGTCGACAAGCTGCGGCAAGACGGATCCCCCATGGATCGACTGCGTGAGTTGATGGTGGATATCGTCGATGCCGATCTGGGCTTGCCAGCAAAGCGGGGGTGCCTCGCTACCAATACCGCCATCGAAATGGCAGGGCGCGATCCACGTGTGGCCGACCTCGTGCGGCAGAACTTCGATATTCTGACGCGCGGCATTGAACAGGTGATCCAGCGCGGACAAATCGCTGGAGAAATTCGTCCTGAAGCCGATGCCGCTACCCTCGCACTATTCGTCTTTAATGCCGTGCAGGGTTTGAGGGTACTCGCCAAGACCTTCCGCCCTGAAGATCGGCCCAAACTCACCGGTATTATCGACCAGACGCTGACGGTATTAACCTGAGCGTTCTATTTTTTTGACTCATTATGGAACGATCGTTACATAAAAATCAAGCCAAAGGAGAATCTTATGGCAGACAATTCAATCGCTCTTCCCGTTGCCGTTCTTGGCACTGGTATCATTGGCGCCGCCGTTGCACGCAATCTGGCCCGGAAAGGTTTTGCGGTTCGAGCATGGAACCGTTCGGCTGAAAAGGCGAGTGCATTGGTTGCTGATGGCGTGGTGCCGTTTCTGAATGCTGCCGATGCTGTGCGCGGCGCGGAAATCGTCGTGACCGTTTTGAAGGATGGTCCCGCCGTGACAGAGGCAATGGCAGCGGCATTGCCAGGCATGTCAAAGGGCATAATCTGGCTTCAGCTCAGCACGGTCGGTGCAGAAGCAATCGACAAGATGGCGAGCTTTTCTGCCGAAAATGACTTGGTCCTCTTTGACGCACCAGTACAGGGAACCCGTCAGCCTGCCGAGCAAGGCAAGCTGGTCATCCTCGCGTCCGGGCCGGAGGAGAAACGCCACACCGCCCAATCCGTTTTCGACGCAATCGGCCAACGCACCTTATGGGTTTCCGAGAAAACCGGCACAAGCAGTCGGCTGAAGCTCGCCCTCAATGCCTATGTTTTCGCACTGACCCACGGCACGGCCGAAACGCTCGCCATAGCCCGCGCGCTTGGCGTCGATCCCGCACTGATAATCGAAGCGGTGACGGCTGGCCCGCTGGACAGCGGCTATTTTCAGGGCAAGGGAGCGGCGATGCTCAAGGGCGATTTCTCCACCAGCTTCTCGGTCGAGAACGGGGTGAAAGACGCACGGCTGGTCGTTGACACGCTCAAGGGAGCCGGCGTTCGCGCCGACCTGGCCGAGGCAGGGCTTGCGCGCTTTGAACGTGTCGTCAGGGCCGGGCATGGCGACAAGGACATCGCCGCATCTATTCTCGCCTGACGGAAGATCCAATGACACTTTCTGAAAACATACAAGGCATAGCGCCCGAAAGCGAAGCCACGCCGGAGCACCTTCTGATCGGCCAATTGCTTGCTTTCACGCTGGCGGGCTTTCTCGCCATCATGACCGAGAACATGCCTGCCGGCCTGTTGCCGCAAATCGGCGATGGTCTTGGGGTTTCCGAAGCAATGGCCGGGCAGACCGTGACGCTCTACGCGCTAGGCTCGGTCGTGGCCGCGATTCCGGTTATTGCGGCGACACGAAGCTGGAACCGGCGTCCCCTGTTCCTGCTCGCAATCGCGGGGCTGTTGATTTTCAACACGCTTACTGCCATCTCGGTGCATTACGGCCTGACGCTTGTGGCCCGTTTCATCGCCGGCATGGCGGCAGGTGTAATATGGGGCCTTGTCGCAGGTTATGCGCGACGTCTTGCGCCGCCCCATCTGCAAGGTCGCGCGCTGGCAATTGTCGGTGTCGGTCAACCTATCGCACTTTCCCTTGGTGTTCCGCTCGGGGCCTGGCTGGGAGGGTTATTCGACTGGCGCGCAGTGTTCTGGATGATGTCTGCGATCGCCCTACTCTTGCTCGCCTGGGTGCGGCTGGGCGTGCCCGACTTCCCCGGACAGGTGCAACATCAACGCCTGTCTGTTGGCCGGATCTTCACCATCCCGGGCGTCCGCCCGGTGTTGCTGGTGTTGTTTGCATGGATTCTCGCCCACAACACTCTCTACACCTACATTGCGTCGTTCATCGGCACGACAAATACCGGTCTGCGGATCGACATCATCCTGCTCGTCTTCGGCATGGCATCCGTCGCCGGCATCTGGGGAACTGGCGTTCTGGTCGATCGTCACCTGCGCGGTCTCACGCTACTCAGTCTCGCCACCTTCGCCGCGGCATCGCTGCTGTTGGCGATCTCGCATGCCTCCCCAATCCTCGTGCTGTCCGGTGTGGCGATCTGGGGACTGACCTTTGGTGGCGCACCGACTCTGCTGCAAACAGCACTGGCGGATTCCGCCGGTGAACATGCCGATGTTGCGCAATCCATCCTCGTTACCATCTTCAACCTCGCCGTCGCAGGTGGCGGATTTCTCGGCGGGTTGCTCATCAATGGGACCGGGCCTGACTGGTTGCCGCTTACGCTGCTCCCCATGATCATGATCGCGCTTGTCGCGGCTTGGCAGGCGAAAGCACACGGCTTCCGCACCGGACATCGGGGAGCGTGACAACAATAGGCGGGTGCAATCTCGACATTCTTTTGACAGTCATTGCGCCCGCCATCTGAAGCAGCACCTATATCGTTACGGCATCGCGCCGGCACGGATATGCATCCGTCAATTAAAGTTTCTGCGCATAAACGACGAGCCGCAAATGCTGCCCACCGTCGATGGTGAGCGAAGTATGCTCGAAATCTACGGGCGCTCCTTCCACTCTGATGGTGCGTGTGCCCGTGCAGGGCGCATAAACGTCCTGGCTACGCCACCATTCTTTGAACCCGGGCGAGACACGTTCCAGCTCTTCGACCAGAGCACGGGCATCGGCATCCTCGCGTGCAACAGCAAAGTCGCGGCGAAAGCTGGCGAGCATCGCGGGTGCCTGCGTCTCCCAATCGATAATGATTTCCTGCAATCGGGGATCGGTGAACAATGCCCAAAGCAGATTGCGGCGGCGGGGATCATGGCTGCCAAACCCGAATAGATGGTCGGCTGGCCGGTTATACGCCAGCACATCCCAGCGAAGATTGATGATATAAGCAGCGTGGGGTGCAAGATCTTCCACCAGCCGGGCGGCGAGCGAAGGCACAATGCAGAACGTCTTGCCCGGTTCCGCTGGCGGACGCTCATGAGCAAGCATGAAGAGATGTCGGCGTTCGGCCGCATCGAGCTTGAGGACACGCGCAAGACTATCGAGGAAATCGGCTGAGACCCCGATCTCTCGACCCTGCTCAAGCCACGTATACCATGTCAGTCCGACGCCTGCGAGAGCTGCGACTTCCTCACGCCGCAGCCCTGGTGTTCGCCGACGCGTGGCGGTTGGCAGGCCGACATCTTCCGGCAACAGCCGCTCGCGGCGCGTTCGCAGGAAATCAGCAAGCTCGGGACGGGTTCTTTCAAGAGTGCGCATTGGTCAGCCCATTACAATCAGCAACAGTATAAAGTGTTAAATTGTAAAAGGATAATGATCGTGAAATTGGTGGTGCGTCAACACAAGAGGATGCCAAATGAGTTCAGATGGTTGCGCTGCCCATACGCTTTCTACCACAACTACCGACGTGGCCCGCCGACCGCCTTGGCTTGGCCTCTCCGTCCTGTTGCTAGCGGGATTCGTGACGATCTTTGATCTCTTCGTGGTCAATGTTGCAATCCCTTCCATGCAGGTCGAGCTTGGAGCCAGCCTGTCGCAGATTGGCTTCATCGTCGCAGGTTACGAACTGGCCTTCGGTGTGTTGCTCGTTACCGGCGGGCGAATGGGCGATCTTTACGGACGGCGAAGGCTATTCGTCCTCGGAATGGCAGGGTTTACGGCGGCATCGCTTCTTTGCGGCATTGCTCCGACCGTGGAAATCCTGATTGGGGCACGCGTGCTGCAAGGGCTGGCGGCCGCGCTGCTTTTTCCGCAGGTCTATGCCTCAATTCGCGTTAACTTCACCGGCAACGACGGCCGTCGTGCCTTCGGCTTCCTTGGCATGACGCTTGGCCTTGCGGCCATTGCCGGACAGATTCTCGGCGGGTTTCTGGTTGAGACGAATATCCTGGAACTCGGTTGGCGCACCATCTTCCTCATCAACGTGCCCGTCGGCATCTTCGCGATTGCTATGGCACAGCTCATCCCCGAAACGATCGCCCCAGAGCGCCCCACGCTCGATTGGCCGGGCGTGGTCCTAGCCAGCGTTGGTCTAACCCTGCTGCTCGTGCCACTGGTCGAAGCCCCAACTCGTGGCTGGCAGCTTTGGAGCGTCCTATCGCTCGCCGGGGCCGCGCTCCTACTCGCCATCTTCTATCAATATCAGGAACGTCGCCGCGAAACCGGCCACCAACCCTTGGTGGATATGACGCTAATGCGCCAACCACGCTTTGCCAAAGGTGGGTTGTTGGTGCTGCTCATCTATTCAACGGCCTCCTCCTTCTTTCTGTGTTTCGCGCTTTTGGTGCAAACGGGGTTCGGATTGAGCCCGTTCGCGGCCGGCAGCGTATTTGTACCGTGCTCCATCGCTTTCGTGATATTCTCGCTCAGCGCGCCCCGCCTCGTCGCTCGCTTCGGTACGCCAGCCATCGCCGTTGGCGCGCTGGTTTACGCACTTTCGTTAGGCGTGTTGATTGGACAAGTCTGGACCGCCGGAGCCGACCTAGTCGTGGCGCATCTTGTTCCGACGTTGATCGTGATCGGCGGGGCGCAGGCAATGATCATGACGCCGTTGCTCAACCTCGTGCTCGGCTTCGTCGAAGAACGGCAGGCGGGAATGGCTTCTGGTGTGATTTCCACACTGCAGCAGGTTGGCGCAGCGCTCGGTGTCGCGGCGGTCGGTATCCTGTTCGGTGCAACACTCGGGGCAGGACCGGAAGGGCAGGCTACGCGCTACGCCGCTGCCTTCGTCTCTGGTATGACCTACAATCTTGCCGCTGCGTTGGTTGCTACAAGCCTGCTGGTCTCTATGGCGAGACGCCCTTAATATCCTCCTGTTCGAGCGCAACACGCAAGGCGTCCGGCTCACCGGGGCCGTACGTCTTTTTATCGAGAGGGCCCTGCCGGTGTCGAACAACTCGATCATGCCGTGAAGTCCGCCGGCATGGTGGCTTTGGGAGATTGTGGTCGCCTGCGCATGGGCGTTCATGATCTGATCCCGTACAGCTTCCTCGCCAATTTGATCGGTCGATACCGCGATGATTACCCCAGCGTCGATCTGGAAATTGCTGAAGACACGGGCGGGAGGCAATCACGCAACTGCGTGCGGGTAAGCTCGACGTCGCGTTCGCGGTCGGGACGCCCGATCTCTCCGGCTACCGCCCCCGACGTGTTTGGACCGAACATCTGGTCGCGGTCCTGCCGGTCCACCATCCACTCGGCAGCTTTCGCTCTCGGCTTCACCAGCGACAGCGTCTTCATCGCCTTTTTCAAAAGGATGACCGGGTATGATTCTGATTAAGTGGGCGGCCTCGTCGTTGATCCATTGGGCCGACCCCAACAAACGGTGACACGCTCGACGTTGCGGATCTCCATACCGAGGTTGTGCAAATTCATTAAGAAGCCATCAAAGCCGAGCTTGGACATAGTTGCCAGAATTTCAGCATGTTCATACGACAAATCGGATCGCACGCTGAATATCGAAGAAATCATTAGCTTTGAAACGGAGCATACGGGGCCCTGGATGTTCGATTCCGGGATACCAACTGCCACGATAGGCTTCTATCGGATTGGTGTATTCGACAACAAGCTCGAAATTTTTTGCTAGCTTCGGAAGACATTCGGACAGGTCGCGCGACAACGCCTGTTCAACACCTTCACGAATTGCTTTGACAGCACCCTGCGGCGACAATGAAGAGGTAGCAGGACCATGTCCTTCGCTTGTGGCGACTGTGAGAATGTCTGGCAAGAGATCGTGTGCTTCCCTGCACATTCCGGCATCGCCCGAAAGAAACGCTGAAGGTACACCATAGCGTGCGGCGCAAAGGGCGTTTAGCGTATATTCAGAAGCAACCACGCCATTGATCAGCATCCGTGAAACCGTGCCTGTCAACGTGTGAGCTAGTGGATTGGTATCGGTGCCAGCCTTGTTGTGATAGCCGGTATAAAGTGCCGCGCTGAAACTGCGGTCAATACCGAACATCATAGCGTCGGGGTGCCCGCTCCAGCCACGGACGATGCGAACATAGTCGGGAAGTTTGGAGAGGATCAGATTACGCGCGGACGAGTGCGCATCTTTTACCACGATCTCTTTCGCACCGGCAGCTCGTGCCCCCTCGCATGCGGCCACGAGCTCGTCTGTCATGTACTCGCGAAACTCTTCGTAGTCGGCATGCCCTTTTCGCGCCTCGTCCCAGTTGGTGATGCCTGCCGTACCCTCGATATCTGCGCTTATAAATATCTTCATGGTCTTCGATCCTTATCTCATCCGCATGCACGCACCCGAAGGTGCCGTTAAAACTGAGAGCTTGATAGTGTTGGATCAGAACTTCTGTCAGGCGACCTTCTCGGCTTGCCGACGTTCCAGAAACATCGGTCCGACCCGGATACCTGTTCGCCCGGTTTCGTCAGTCGCGCCCAACTCGAGTATCTCTTCCTCATAAAGCAACCCGTGCATCCGGAAACGATTGCCGTCGACAGGTTCACAAGTATGGGTACAGAAATACTCGATCAGGCATTTGAGTTGACCGTGGCTATAACTCAGATATGTGATGTTGAAGTCTGGTCCATACCTTCCCAGATGAGAGGCTATTTCCGCCGGAACCTCCTCTACGGGAAGACTATCGGCTTTCAACCACTCCTGACCTTTCCAGTTGAGTGTGCCTGGTTCGGTAAACGAGACGTCCATATGAGGATAGTCCGCGCCACGCCCATAAATGCGACCGTCAATAACAAAATCTTTCTCAGATTTTGGACGGATCTGCAAAGGCACACCCTCTCCCATGAGATAGAGCTTGCCTGCCTTTTCCTTCACTTCGACAACTTCGCCGCTTTCGACTTGACGATAAATTCCTGGAAGGGTGGCAAACTGCTCATCGGTTATTGCGGGCGGCACCAGGCCCCCCTGCGGGCGCTTGCCCATACCATGTTCCGACAATGCAATACGCAGACCGTCGCCAGCCAAGCGCGAAGCGATCTGATTGGCAAAATCCAGGGTAGCAAATATCAGGACACCAAAGCCAGCACGTGGAAGCAGCGTCATCTGGGATGCATAACCATAAACCGCACCACCATGCCCCACGGAGGTCCAGCCATCCATATCTCCAACACCAAAACACAGTCCGTAGCCGTTCTGGGTTCGGTCGTGGCCAGTTGGCCGTTTTCCAATCGGCGTCCACATCTCGCGTAGCGAGGCGGGAGAGATAACGGAATGACCATCCGGCGCAAAGCCGCCGCGGAGAAGACACCGTGCGTAACTTGCCATGTCATGGTTGGTCGAGAAAATATTCCCAGCAGGAGAGCCGCCCAGACTGAATACAGGCGCAGGACTATCCCTGTCTATGGTCCACATGTCTGCGGGCGCAAGACGCTCGCGAATACCGTCTGCCATACCCGAGGACGTGTCATGCATACCGAGAGGTTTTAGGATATTGTCAGTTATGTATTCTGCATAGCTCTTGCGTGTTACCTTCTCGATAACAAGCCCAACGACCGCGATCCCGGCATTGGAATAATGCATGGTTCCGGCGCTAGGATCCTGCTTGAGTGTGGAAGTTGCAAGCTCGGCCACTGTATCTGCAAGTGGGGGGCGATGAGCATCGAGATAATGACCGCTTTTGGGCTCCCGAACGATACCGGCCGTATGGCTCATCAACTTGCGAAGACTGACATGGGAACCGAAAGGCCCGCTTTCACGCCCGAGGAACGGATTGATGGGCTGGAAACCTGTAAGATACTCTGAAACATCGACATCAAGGTCCAAAAGTCCCTTCTCGACTAATTGCATAATCGCAATTGAAGTGAAGGTCTTCGTAATCGAACCGATACGGAAACATGTTCGCGCATTCATCTCGAAATGGCGATCCGGATGTTGAATATGTCCTTCTGCCAGCAATCCATCACGGTCGACAAGTGCATACGAAATTGAAGGTATAGTCTTGTCTTCCACCTCATGGCGGATAAGGCTTTCGAAGAGTTCAATTGATTGATTTGAAAGCGTTGACACAACAATACTCCGGAGGTTCAGCTTGAGTGGCGGGGGTCAAGAACATCTCGCAAAGCGTCGCCGACAAGGTTCCATGACAAAACGAAGAGAAAGATTGCAGCGCCGGGAAAGACCAGCGTGTACCAGTATTGGAAAGGATTTCCGGGCTGGCCGACGATCCAGTTTCGCGAATAGGCGATGAACTGCCCCCAGTCCGCATAGCCTTCTTCGGTGCCGACACCGAGGAAGCTGAGCGCAGAGGCCGAAAGCACCATTGAGCCAGTCGCCATGGTGGCGAGAACGAGGACCGGGAAAAAGGCGTTCGGCAGAATGTGTAAGGCAATAAGACGAAGATCTCCGGCACCGTAGCTTCGGGCGGCGTGGACATAGTCCATCTCGCGAATACGCAGGATTTCGCTGCGGATGACGCGGGCGTACCCCATCCAGCCAAAAGTTGTCAGCGCAATCGTAATCGGACCAATGCCCTTTCCAAGAAGCGCAGTTAGCACCATGGCTGCAATCAGAAATGGAACGGCCATAAATACATCGACGATGCGCATCAGAACCTCATCAACCGTGCCACCATAATAGGCGGCGAGAGAACCTATCAACGTTCCGATCAGCACAGAGATGGCGACAACGCCGAGGCCGATCTTGAAGGCCGTACGGGTACCCCAGATGACTGCGTAATAAATGTCATATTGACCTTCCGTGGTCCCGAAGATCGCTTCGGCGGAGGGCGGTTGCGGTGTCGCCAGAAAGCCAGCTCGCGGCGTATCGTAGACAGACATCTGGAATTCCTGCGGCGGTGCTAGTACCGGCGCGAATATTGCCACCAGCACAAAGGCCAGCAAAATCAGGACTCCAATCAGGGAAACAGGGTTACGCAGCAGATATCGCAGCAATTTCATCGCGTCTTCACCCTTGGATCGAGTAACGGATAAATCAGGTCAACGATCAGGTTCATCAGTACAAGCACGATCGCAAAATAGAGGCTGAAGCCCAGGATTGCTGGAAAATCCAGATTAGCGGCGGACTTGGCAGCGAACTGGCCGAGACCGGCATAATCGAAGATGGTTTCTGTGATGACGACACCACCCATCATCGTTGCAAGCTCCATGCCAGCAATTGTGGTAACGGGTAGAAGTGCATTGCGACGGGCGTGCCGCAGTTCCACAATGCGTTTAGGCATACCCTTGGCTCGCGCCGTACGGACGTAATCCTGACGCAGAGTTTCAAGCATCGAGGTTCGCATCACACGGGTCATGCTCGCAAGATTGACATAGGTCAACGTAATGACAGGGGCAGCAAGGTGACGAAGGGAATCCCAAAGTATCTGAAAATTGCCGTTGAGGATCGCATCAATGGTATTGGCCCCAGTGTATCTGGTAAAATCGGAGGACATGACTGTCGCTTGCGCCCATTGGCTGAGCCTTCCCGGCGGAAACCAGTCAAGTGCGGAATAAAAGATCAGGAGCATCAATAGGCCGAAGACATAGACTGGAAATGACCAGCCCAGAATGGTGAATATCCGGATGAGGTGGTCCGGCCATTTGTTGAGATAAATGCCCGCACGCGAACCCAGGTAGATCGCGAGCAGAAAACTTGGAATGAAGGCCAGCAAAACCAGCTCTAGTGTTGCAGGCAGCAGCGACGTCAGCGCATGGGATACAGGTTGACGTGCAGTTTCAGACCAACCGAGATTACCGGTCATGATATTACCGATCCATCTGCCGTATTGAACATGGAATGGATCGTTAAGCCCGTATTGTTCGATCATGCGTCGGATGCTCTCCTGCCCCCCTTTTAGAAAGTCAGGCGAAGGCGCGTAAGCCGCCAGCCGTTGTGTTGGCGATAGCGACATCTGCAGCGCGAAGAGCATCAATGACAAGGCAAAGAGGACGACGGGAAGCGTCAGCAACCGCCTCAAAGCGTAATTCAGCACACCGGGATCCGTTTCGCTTGGAGTTGGGGAAAAGAACCGGGCGATTGTGTCGCCCGGCACGTTTCAGCGAGGCTCAGTCAGCCTTGGTCACCGGGTAAAAATCCCAGGCGCCGTAAAGGATCATGTTATGCACATAACCATCGATATTACTGCGGGTAACGATGTAGCCGAAATCCTCCCAAAGGAACTGGGTGGTTGCATAGTCGTGCGACATCGTCTGCAGTTTTGCATAGATTGGTTCACGAACGGCAGGATCGGAGGAGGCCCAAGCTTCGTCCAGCAAGGGTTTGAATTTTTCAGCCATCAACCCACGATACCCGTCGCCGAGCATGCCACCGACGAGTCCAGTCGGTGAAAGATAATAGGTTGCTGCCCCGAGCGGACCACCTGGATCCGAATAGTCTGGGCCCCAGCCCATATAAGTCAGCGGAGACGCTGGCTTTTCGCGATTATTGAGCTTGTCTGAAATCGATGCCCAGGGCAACGACTGGATCTTCATCTTGAATTTGGGATTGATGCGCTGCAACCCCTGCTGCAGCGCAGACAATGCGGCCGTACCCTGCGGCGTGCCTTCCTGTACATAGGCTGTGAAAGTAAAACCTGTCTCCCAGAGCTTGCCGCCGAAGGCCTTCTTGAAATGCTCTGCGGCCTTCTTCGGATCATAGCTGTAGATCGGAGAATCGTCACGGTAGCCCATGATGCCTCGCACGGTCGGGCCCCGCGACTGGACAGTCTTGTTCAGAAGAACCTGTTTGAGAAGCGCATCATAGTTCTGAGCATAGTTGAAGCCCTTGCGCACATCAATGTCGGCGAAGAAATCCGGCGGGATCCCGTTTCCATCGAGCTTGCCGCTTCCGAGTGCGGGGTTGTCGGCATCATCTAGAGGCCATGCAAAATAAAGTCCGCGACTGAAAACCTTGGGCAACCCGTCGACAACCTTGACACCCTCCGTCTTGCTGAGTTCATCGAGAAACTCGACGGGAGCCGTAACAAAATCGGCATCCCCTGAAAGGAGCTGCAGACGACGTGTCGTCCATTCCGGCACCGTACGCATGACAACGCGCTCCAGCTTTGCCGGTCCCATGAAGTAATTGTCAAACCGCTTAAGCGTGATGCGGCGATCGGTACGGTCCCATTCTTCAAGCATGAAAGGGCCGGTACCGTTTTCCTGAGCAAATAGCGGGTCGTCACCAAGCTCGGGACGATAGTATTTTATCCAAGTATCACCATTGCCATCCCATCCGCCGACAGACGCGACCCATTCCTTGTCAACTATGGAAGCACCGAACGGAAGGGCCAGAACACCAAGTGTAGCCGGGAAGGATTTCGGAAGCTTCAGGACAACATTGTCCCCTTCGACAGTGATCTGCGAGGCAAGCTGGTCATAGACCTTGCGGAGGGCCTCAGGAGTGGCATCTTTGATATCCTTGACATTTGCTTCGGTCTCGACCCATTTCGTGACGTCTGGATATTTTCCGGCCGTTACAACTTCGGTAATGGCATTCGCCATCCACGACTGCCCCATGAGAATGGCCCGCAACAGCGAATAGCGCACGTCTTCGGGTGTGATCTGGCCGTATCCCGGTTCTATCTTCGCTTTCTGATCATCCGCCAATCCGTCGTAATTTTGCCAAGCAATCTTACCGTCGCTACCCTTGATCCCGACCTTGTGAGCGTGAACGTCCTTGCGGATGGGGAACGTATAACTGATCGATCCATCGGTGCCCTGTTTTATAAGACCGTTTTCCAGCGTCGGTACATCGCTGGAAAGAGCGGGTACAAATTCAGATATCTGTGAACCGTTATAATTGAGCAGGCGACTATAGACATTCAGTACGCCGTAGGAACTGGGTGTATTCGCGATATAGGCTGGATCAAAGGACTGAACATCATCAGTCCAGAGAAAGACGAATGTTCCGGGATTCTTGGTCTGCGCGACAGCGGGCGCTACCGCCAGGCCAAGGCCACAGGAAAGGGCCAGAGCCAAAGCACGTTTCATGGATATGTTCCCCTATTTGGTCTTGCAGTCTTCTTTTGAATTTAAGCTAGGAGCACACTTGCATCGGTGTCCAATGCGTAGTTAGAATGAATTATGCAAATAACGCATGAGGTCATTATGGAGCTAGCCTGGCTCGAGGACTTCCTGGAAATTGTTGCGACGCGGAATTTCTCCACGGCCGCTGCATCGCGAAATATTTCACAACCGGCATTCAGTCGCCGTATCAGGTCGCTAGAGTCATGGGTTGGTGCAGATCTTCTTGATCGAAGCACCTATCCGGTGCATTTGACAAGTGCTGGCAACATGTTTGTACCACGCTGTCAGGAACTCGTGAGAGACATGTACCGTCTTCGCACCGATTGCCACAACGTAGCGGGAGCTAATTCACAGCTCCTCACATTCGCCGCCCTTCACACATTGGCGATCTACTTTTTCCCAAACTGGATCAGCCGTTCCGAACTACCCAGTTCACCTGTTCGCTGCAGTATGCATACGGGTGATTTTCTCGAATGCATCGAACACCTGTCTTCTGGAAAATGTAACTTCGCGATTACTTATGATCATCCCGATGGGCCGCCAGTTCTCGAAGCGGGGCCGTTCGAATCCCTGCAGATTGGAAAGGATCGTCTGATCCTTGTCTCGGGAGTTGATCCATCAGGTAAACCTCTCTACGATCTGGATGTATCTGAGGGTGACAGAATTCCCTACCTTTCCTACTCATGGAATGACGGATATCTGGGAAAGCTCATATCTCTTATCCAGTCACGCTGGCGACGTCCGCTCAACTTGAGCACGGTGTATCAATCTTCACTCGCGGAGGGCCTCAAGCAAATGGCGATAGCCGGCCAGGGTATCGCGTGGTTGCCCCAGATATGCGTGCAGAAGTCGATCGGCCAGAACGAATTGGTTCAAATCGGAGGGCAGCAGATGTCGTTGGAGATAGAAATTCGGATCTTTCGACGCGCAGGCGCAAAAGACCGGAACGCAGAAGCGTTCTGGAAGTATCTCGCAGAAAACCAAAACTGCGCACGCAGCCTTATCGATCCCGCACTTAAGCTACGCTGAAACTACCCATGCGAAAACAGAGAGGATAATGCAAAGTTTGCATAACCTCTTTTGAAAGCAATCCTTTGTCGGGTTTTTTTGATTGGGTTGGCATAGTTGATACCCTCCCGGCCACTTTATGCTCCTGTTAAAAACCACTTGTTACCAAGACAGTATGTTGACACAGGCTTTGTCCAAAGCATTAGATATCCTTAAAATGCGAGCCAATCGCAAGGGGAACCAGTTTGACCAGGATATCGACAAGTAATTTAACCCTTACCGATAACATCATCCTGTCCGTTGAGAATCTCGAAGTTTGCTTCGCGCCGAACGCGGCAAACCCGGTGCATGCCGTGCGCAAAGTATCGTTTCAGATCGGGCATGGGGAAACACTTGCGCTGGTGGGTGAATCCGGTTCGGGGAAATCCGTGACTGCAATGACAGTAATGCGCCTGACAGAATTTGATGGTGCCAGGATTACTGGTGGCCAGATCCTGATGCGGCTGAAGGACGGCTCGATCGCTGATCTGGTGAAACTTTCCGAAAGACGTGTCGAGGCGCTGCGCGGCTTTGAGCTCTCAATCGTTTTTCAGGATCCTATGTCGAGCCTGAATCCCGTTTTCACCGTCGGAGACCAGATTGCGGAAGCTGTCATCAGGCACCAGAAAAAGACGCCGCATGATGCAAGGCAGATAGCGCTGAATGTCCTCAAACTTGTCCGTGTGCCCGATGCCGAGCGTCGGCTGGACCAGTATCCGCATCAACTTTCGGGCGGTATGCGCCAACGTGTGATGATCGCCATGGCTCTGGCGTGCCGGCCATCATTGATGATCCTCGATGAACCCACAACGGCACTGGACGTCACTATCCAGGCACAAATATTGGATCTGGTGCGGGCGCTACAACGCGAAATCGGCATGGCGGTACTGTTCATCACCCACGACATGGGCGTTGTTGCAGAAATCGCGGACCGCGTGTGCGTGATGCTCAAGGGGGAGATAGTTGAGACAGGACCTGTCAACGACATATTCAACAATCCACAGCACCGGTATACACAAGCATTGATCTCTGCTGTTCCCCGTCTCGGCAGCATGGCAGATAAGGATAACCCTGAAAAATTCCCTCTCCTTGTTTATGAGCACGATGCAGTTTTGGCGGAGATAGCACCATGAATGATGCTGCCAAGCAAAACGATGCGAGAACCCCGCTTGTTGAAGTTCGCAACCTGGTTACCCGTTTTGAGCTAAAGGGTGGCCTTTTGGGACGCATTACTGGCCGTGTCCATGCGGTTGAAAATGTTTCCTTCGATATATTCCCTGGCGAAACCCTCGCGCTGGTGGGTGAATCCGGCTGCGGCAAGTCCACGGTAGCACGGAGCATCATGCAACTGGACAAGCCGCAGTCCGGTTCGATCCGCTATGATGGAACCGAGCTCATTGGCGCAACCAAAACGGCTCTCAGGCGTTTTCGCCGCGAAGCGCAGATGGTATTTCAGGATCCCTTCTCATCACTCAACCCGCGAATGACGATCGAGCAAGCCTTGATGGATCCCATGCGTGTCCATCGTGCAGGTCGAACGACACAGCTACGCGAAAGGGCTGTTGATCTGCTAGCCAAGGTCAACCTTCCCGCTGGCTACCTTGAACGGTATCCGCATGCCTTTTCAGGCGGTCAGCGCCAGCGCATCTGTATTGCTCGCGCACTCGCGCTCGACCCACGCCTGATCATCGCTGACGAAGCCGTTGCTTCACTTGACGTGACCATTCAGGCGCAGGTAATCAATCTGCTGATGGACCTTCAACGGGATATCGGTATCTCAATCTTGTTTATCAGCCATGATATGGCTGTCGTCGAACGTATTGCTCATCGTGTTGCGGTTATGTATCTGGGCGAGATCGTAGAGATCGGAGATCGTCGCTCCGTCTTTAACAATCCTCAGCACCCGTATACCAAAAAGCTACTTTCGACCGTCCCTATCGCCGATCCTGCGAAGCGCCCGATTGGTCGCGAACCGATGTCGGATGAGATTCCAAGCGTTGTAAGGGCACCGGATTTTGTGCCTAGCCATCTTCCAATGAACCAGATCAGTCCAACGCACCACGTGCGCCAGTCTTAGGCCCATGTTTATCATCGCGGCTACAGTCAGCTAGCGTTGTGCGACTTTATTCCCGACAACAAGCTCACATGGTACTGAAATTGATGAATCAAAGTAAAGTCGGAGACATGAAACCCGTTATCGCAGTAATAATGGGGGAAAACACCAGCGCCGGGGGTGATCGATACGATATCTCAAAACGCTACTTTTCAGCCATACACCGGGCTGGCGGCATCCCATACGGCATACCCTACCTGTCAGATATAGTGGACCGGATCATCGAAGAGTTCGATGGCTTTTTAAGCATTGGGGCCCGAATAAAGTTCCCCGATGACTGGTATGTGGAAGGGGATCGCTCTGCTTTTCCGCTTTCCGATCGTCTTGATGTGGAAGTAGCCTTGATGAACGGATTTCTTGCTAACGACAAGCCTGTATTGGGCATTTGTAACGGGATGCAGATGCTGGGTTGTCTGAACGGCTGTCGCATGGTTTCGGATGTGCATGCCGCCCTGCCAGACGCAATCAACCACGACCAGGCCGATCTTCTCCACGAAGTTACTGTTTCTGCTGGAACGAGGATGGCTGATATATTGCAGGTGCACAAATTCAATGTGAACACGTTTCATCGCGAAGCGCTTGTCGATATTTCCAATGAGGTGATTGTCACCGCTTGCGGATCCGATGGTGTAGTTGAAGCGATTGAAATTCCATCGCAATCATTTGCGATGGGTGTGCAATGGCATCCTGAATTATTCGACACTACCGAGCATCCCGGCACCCGGCTATTTGTTGCCTTCGTAAACGCCGCTGCACAACATTTTTGAAATACATAGGCCATCGTTGATGGCAGTCGTCCGCAAACTGGCTAAATTCTCTTGTCTTCAGAGAAGATCAGGCCCTTCCGAACCAGAGTGTTGTGTGTTTCCGCACAGATTTGCGATAGATGCTTTACGAGGGATTCAGAGCTGGCGACAATTGGCCGGTTGAAGGGGCTGAGGACAGACAGGACAAAATCCTGAGCGGGTAAAAAAGGTTTCAATACCAAACCTTGCTGTTCGTAGCTAAGTGCTGTGAGGGGATTGACGATGGAGGCGCCCAAGCCTCTCAATACCAATTCGCATACGCCACCAGCTGACTGTGATGACAGGAACAGACGACGCTGCGTACCTGCCATATCGAATATGCGTTCCACGCTGAGCCTATAAGGATCTCGGGGGCCGAGGCTTATAAAGTTGATATCTTCAAAATCGGCTGGTTCGAGAAAATCCCTTGTTGCAAGAGGATGTTGCGGAGGCAGCACGGCGACGAGCTTGAAAGTCCACAGAATGCGAGCATCGGCATCGCGCTCCGTGTAGATGTCCTCGATCAATCCGATATCGAAGTTGAAGCCTGAAATGCTTGATTGATTGCGTGGGTCGACGGTGCTGATTTGCAGAGTTAAATCAGGATGGTCTGCATTCAACCGCTTGACCGCCTCCGGCAATATAGTCAGTGCAAAGGCTGGCAGAGAGGAAACCGTCAGGATTTCCTCCGAGGCCTCCCGTAGGCGATCAATAAAGCCGTTGATTCGATCCAGACCAATGAATGAAGCCTGCACTTCCTCAAACAATTTGAGCGCTCTTGCCGTCGGCACTAAGCGCTGCAAACGTCGTTCGAATAGACGAAATCCAATATGCTCTTCCAGTCTGAACAGCTCGCGAGTGATGGTGGGTTGAGATGACCCAAGAGCAGCGGCAGCGGCCGTGACAGTGCCAAATTTCATCGTGGCACGGAAAATTTCTACTTGACGAACATTGATATGGTTTTTCCGCGATTGCATGGGTTTCTCGCTTTGATTGCGCCGTCTGGCCGTTACTTCATATCCGATATGCATGAAGTTCTAATAAGTTTTCTATATCAAATAAAAAATTTCCTTGGCTAAATCAGAACAGAACAAGGGGATAGAAATGAATACTACAACTCTCATCTCAACGTCCCATCCGGCGGAGCGCGCTTTGGCAGACGCGCTGGCATCGACCGGTGGAGCGCTCGATGAAAGCCAGGTTGGGGTTGCAGCCTGCATCTACAACGCAACATTGCGTTCGTGCGACCCTGGCCCCTTCCTTCAATCGCCATGGTATGGGCATCAGGCTGACAAGCCGATTTATCCGGCAAGCGTTATCAAGCTGTTCTTTCTGGACGCTCTGGCAGCATTCCGTGAGAACGGCATGATTGCGGAAGATGAGGAAGACGATCGCGCTGCTGCACAGATGATGGCGATTTCTTCCAATGAGGCCACTGTTTATCTCGTTGGCCGTCTAACAGGAGCGGATGACGGTGCATGCCTGCAAGGCACGGCGCTTGAAGACTGGTGCGCCGCACGCCACCGCGTCCAGCAATGGTACGATTCACAAAACCGTATGGAGTTTGCAAGCATCAATGTCTTGCACGGTACCTACGAAGACAGTCCCTATGGGCGAGCCAAACAAATCCGCAATGGCCAGAACGGTAATTTGCTTACACCTTTGTCGGGTGCCGCACTATTGCACGACATCGCGCGCGATGCCCGTCCGCGATCAAAGTGGATGATGGGGCTGATGAATCGCGAATTTCAGCGGCATCCGAACGATGCTGAGCCGGAAGGGGATCAGGTTCGCGGCTTTCTGGTTGGGGGCTTGCCGCCTGAAGTGATGACCTGGTCGAAAGGTGGGCATACGTCCTGGACCAGACATGATCTGGTTTATGGGGAGACGCCGGATGGCAAAAGTTTTGTCTTGTTCGTTATGTGCGACAGCAAGTGGGCGGCAGACGACAAAACCTTCCTTCCCATATTCGCGAAGCGCTTTCACGAATATGCGTTTCAAAGCTAAGCAAAGATAAAATCAATCAAACATAAGGGGAAAAGATGAATTATCGCTCGATTATCAAGGCGGCGCTGTTTGGCGCGGCATTGTCGGTGGCTGTACCAGCGTTTTCTGCTTGGGCCGATGCCCCCCAGTCCGGTGGCACATTACATCTGGCGGCGCCTTATGGCGCAGCTCTCAAGAGCCTGGATCCGCATGCGACCTATACATCGCAGGATATGGTGGTCTCCAAGGCGTTTCATCGGTCCCTCTATACGTGGGATTCGGAAAAGAACGCGCCAGCACTCGATCTTGCCAGGTTGGTAAAGACCAGCGAAGATGGCAGGACGTTCACTTATGAACTTTTCGACAATATCTATTTCCACAATGGCCGCAAACTGACCACGGACGATGTGGTGTGGTCTTACACGCGTATCATGGACCCCACGAAAGGCTATCCGGGGGCGGTACAAGTCGGAACACTGGCTGGCGCGCAGGAATATGCGAAGGGTGAAGCCAAGGAAATCAGCGGCATCAAAAAAATCGACGACCGCACCTTCTCTCTGACATTCAAGGATCTCGTCGATCCCGGAACGCAGTTCTTCGAAGCCATAACGACGATTTTGCCGAGAGAAGAAGTGGAAAGCGGAAATTTCCTTTCTCATCCTGTGGGGTTAGGGCCATTCAAATTTGAAGGCCATGTCGAGGGCTCCAAGATTTCCGGCAAGAAATTTGATAAATATTTCAAATCGGGCAAACCCTATGCCGATGCGGTTGAATTCACCATTTCCGGTGATAATAGTGCGCTTGATATGGCTTTCCGTGCAGGTGAGCTGGACGCCACCGTTTTGTCGGAAAATGCCTATGTTCTCTACAAGGCCGATCCTGAACTTTCCAAAGGTTTGATCGAACTTTCAGAAGTCTTCACGCGGCATATGGGCATGAATACCGAGAAGAAGCCTTTCGATGATGTGCGTGTGCGTCAGGCAATCAATTATGCTGTTGATCGCGATATCATTATCCGCAAGCTTCTCAAGGACAAGGCGTACAAAGCAACAGGCTGGTTACCGGCCACTGCCGCAGCTTTCGACAAGGAACGCGCACCTTATCCCTACGATCCGGCCAAGGCGAAGCAACTGCTGGCACAAGCAGGCTATCCGAACGGTTTCGAGGTCACGATCTCGGTGACGGAAGGAACTTCGAGCCTTGGAGTTTTGGAAGCAATGATGCCGTTTCTCAAGGAGGTAGGCATTACTGCCACCGCAAAGGTCGTGGATTCCAATACGCTTGTTGACGAAATGGATCAGGGTAAAGCAATGGCCTGGTTCCGCTCGGCGGGGACAGGCCCGGATTCGCTCAATGCATTGCGCTGCTTCGATAGCCGCGTAAGCCGTTCTGGCTGCAATCGCAGTGCGTTCAAAGATCCGGCTTACGATGCGATCCTCGATGAGGCTGCAGCTGAAGCGGATCCAGCCAAACGTGTGGAACTGTTGAAAAAGGCTGACGGCTATATTTTCGAAAAAGCGCCCGTTTGGTTCAACAACTACAACAAGGCTGTAGTGGCAACCCAACCATGGATTCATGGTGTCGACGCAAACGTGACTGAAGCAGCAATTATCGAGGTAGATTCGCTTTGGCTCGACGATAATGCTCCCGGCAGGCAGTGAGCCAGAATAGCCCAGCACCATGCACCCGAAAGGACATGCGGTGCCAGACTGCCGGGATAAGCGAAAGCGTCTCTCGAATGTCGTTCAAATACAGCGTTCAGAAGTGAATGCTTTCAGCGCTTTCGGTCCGTGCGGTCAGAGTGCGCTCCAGACAAAATTATGGATATTCTTATGTTGATGGTGATTGGCAGACGAATGCTGCAATCTCTGGTCACGGTCTTTGCTGCAATAACGTTGATTTTCTTTCTATTCAGCGTGATGCCCGGCACGTTTGTGTCATCGCTTGCAGGTGATAAACGTGACATTGACCCAGCGGTTGTGGAACGTATCGAAAAAGAACTGGGGTTGAAAGACCCCCTGTTAGACCGGTTCGGCAAATATATCACCGGACTTGCAACTGGCGATCTCGGCAAGTCATTCTCCACGCAGCGCCCAGTTACGGCCATGTTGTCTGGCCGAATTGTCGCCTCGTTCAAGCTTGCCGTTGCCGCTATTTTCTTTGCCATCATCATTGGCTTGCCGCTCGGCTTTTTGGCTGCGGTGCGACAAGGTACCTGGCTTGATACAACGGCTATGATAACAGCTGTATCGGGTCTGTCTTTGCCTGGTTTCTGGTTCGGCTTGCTGGCGATGTATTTCGTCTCGCTGAAACTGGGACTGTTGCCTACCTTCGGTTATGGCAACGGCAGTCTAAAGAACCTGATACTGCCAGCTCTGGCTCTTGGCATTGCTCCGATGGCGCTTTTGGCCCGCACGACCCGCGCAGCCGTTCTCGAAACCATGAATGCCGATTTTGTTCGCACTGCCAGATCAAAAGGTAATTCGGAATTCCGCATTGTGACCAAGCACATGGCGCGGAATGCTTTTGTTTTGATACTGACAACGATCGGCTTGCAGTTCGGTTCAATGCTAGGCGGGTCGGTGGTCATCGAAAATCTCTTTGCCTGGCCGGGTATCGGTTCGCTGCTTACGCAGTCGGTCTCCATGCGTGACATTCCAACGGTACAGGGCTGCATTCTTGTGATCGTGCTCTTCTTTCTCGTCATCAATACGCTTGTCGATATCGCTTATCTCGCGATCGATCCGCGCATCCGATATCGGTGATCGCTTATGGAAAAGCGTCCTCTGCAGTTATTCAGACATTTCGATCGGGACAGGCGGTATTCATGATACGCTCCAATCTTCTCATAGGGCTCACGATATTCGTGACCATTGTTCTGGTAGCACTCTTCGCGCCATGGATTGCCCACTATGATCCGGTCTCCAATTCCAATCTCCTGTATGCCGAAGAAGCACCAAGCGCGCAGTTCTGGTTTGGTACCGATGAGCAGGGCCGGGATATTTTTTCGCGCATCGTCTATGGCGCGCGTATTTCGCTGATGATCGGGCTTGCCATTCAAATGATGAATACGTGTATCGGCGTGTTGCTCGGTCTCTCAGCGGGCTATATTGGCGGCTGGTGGGACGAATTCGTCCAAGGCCTTACCAATTTGATGCTGTCAATTCCCACCATTGTCTTTGCACTGGCGCTGATGGCCGTGCTTGGACCTGGGCTTTTGAGCTTGTTGATTGCGCTCGGTCTGACGGACTGGGCCTATAGTTGTCGAATTTCACGTGCGCAGGTTCTAACCCAGAAATCGCAGAATTATGTGCAGGCAGCCCGCACGCTGGGTTTCAACAAGCTTTACATCATGATGCGGGAAATTCTGCCCAATATCGGTGGACCTTTGATCGTGGTGGCCACGATGGGCATCGGATCGGCAATTATGGCGGAAGCATCACTGTCATTTCTAGGACTGGGCGTCGTTCCGCCAGCACCGAGCTGGGGGGGCATGTTGGCGCGTGCTCGTGAGCAGTTGATGGTGGCGCCATGGGTAGCCATTTTCCCAGGAATGGCGCTGTTTATTACCGTTCTCGGCTTTAACATGCTGGGCGATGGACTGCGCGACCTGCTGGATCCTCATGGGAGGTCAAAGCGCTGATGGCCGACAATTCAATTTTACAGGTCGATGACCTCTCGATTGCGCTTCGGGCCAAAGGACGCACGTTCCCGGCGGTCAGCAATCTAGATTTTTCCATCCGGTCTGGCGAAGTATTTGGGCTGGTCGGGGAATCCGGCTGTGGCAAAAGTCTGTGCGCGCTGACGATCGCTGGATTGCTGCGCGAGCCGATGAATGTGACCCAGGGAAGAGTTCTTCTGGAAGGACAGGATATTGGTCGTCTGCCCAACAAGGATCTGAGGCGTTTGCGGGGTGACCGCGTCGCCATGATCTTTCAGGAACCGATGACCTCGCTCAATCCCCTGATGACGATAGGCGATCAGATAGGTGAGATGTTCGTGTTGCATAAGGGGATGAACCCCCGTCAAGCTCGATTGAGGGCCATTGAGGCTCTGGAGCAGGTCCAGGTTCCAAGCCCGGAGCGACGCATCAAGGATTATCCGCATCAGTTATCCGGTGGCATGCGCCAGCGGGTCATGATCGCCATTGCGCTGGCATGCGACCCTGCGCTGCTGATCGCCGATGAACCGACCACTGCGCTGGACGTTACGATTCAAGCAGAGATTGTCGAATTGATCCTCGACCTGTGCACAGCGCGCGGCACTGCGGTGCTCATGATCTCCCATGATCTGGGGCTGGTGGCGCGTATGTGCGATCGTGTAGCTGTTATGTATGCTGGCCACATTGTCGAACAGCGCCCTGCAAGCGAAATCTTCACCGACCCACGCCACCCCTATACGCGTGGCCTCGTCGCATCTCTTCCTCGTCTGGGGCGGCGTTTGGAGGAGGGGCGTTCGCGACTGACAGAAATCAAAGGTGTCGTTCCAGGTTTGATGGAACGTGACATGGGGTGTGGCTTTGCTTCGCGTTGTCCGCGGGTCAGCGATGAATGTCGTGGGGCTATGCCGCCACTCACTCCCCTCGACGCACAGGGCTCGATTAGGTGTTTCCATCATGATTGAACTGAACTCCGATCTGGTACCTGCCGCCGGTAACCTCGATGAAAATCCAGAAGAAGTGCTGGCCATTCAGAATCTTCGCGTCCATTACACGGTTCGCGAAAACTTCAGGAAAAAGACCTTGAAGGCGGTCAATGGAATCTCATTGTCCATCAACGCTGGCGAATGCCTGGGGTTGGTGGGGGAAAGCGGTTGCGGGAAATCCACTCTTGCGAGCGCAATCATGGGGCTTGTTCCGATCACCTCCGGTTCCGTACAAGTTCTGGGCCACGATATAGCAGCGAATGTGCGGAACGACCCTCTTACTCAAGCCCGCAGCGTGCAGATGGTATTTCAGGACCCGTTTGCTTCATTGAATCCACGCCGTACTATACGCGAAGCGCTTGCCGCCCCTTTACGTCTCCATGGCATGAAGGACAAGGCTGAGATCGACGCCCGCGTGGTCGATATGCTGGGCAAGGTCGGCATGAAATCTGATGCGGCGAACCGCAGGCCGCATGAATTTTCTGGCGGTCAGAGACAACGCATCTGTATCGCGCGTGCCTTGATCGTACAGCCGAAACTTCTTGTTTGTGATGAACCTGTATCGGCACTCGACGTTTCCATCCGTGCCCAGATCATCAATCTTTTGCTGGAACTGAAAGATGAGTTGGGCATTGCGCTCTTGATGATTTCGCACGATCTGGGTGTCGTCGAACACATGAGCGATCGCATCGCAGTGATGTATCTTGGCCGTATCGTTGAGGAAGGCATCTGGAGCGATATCTTCACCAAACCGCTGCATCCCTACACGCAGGCATTGATCGCTTCGATCCCCGACCCCTTGGCTCCAACTGCTGGTAAACGCCGCATGCGAGGCGAGGCTCCATCGCCCCTCAACCCTCCGCAAGGTTGTGCCTTCAATCCTCGTTGCCCATCGGCATTTGTTCCGTGCCGCTCTGGCGATATTCCCGATTTCACCAATTCGTCGGACCGCTCTTTCCATCGAGCACGCTGTCACTTGTTAGAACAAGGCTAAGATTATGAGTCAGAATCCATTTTTGGTCGGAACGCTTGAACAGCCCACCATTGTCGTGCGTACCGGGCAAGACCAACAGAACCCCCATATCGGCTTGCTCACTATTGACGAGTGGACTGTCAAATGCGCGATAGGCCGCAATGGGTTGGTGGAACCACAGTTGAAACGTGAAGGTGATGGGAAAACCCCTCGTGGTCGCTATCCTTTGCGTTATGGCTTTTACGATCCTACGGTTTTTGGCGATGAGCTACGCAGTTTTGATTTCCCATTTTTACCCAAGCCCGAAAACTATCGCTGGGTGGAAGATGCAGACAGTCCATTTTATAACCAGCTGGTTTTTGAAACCGATGAGACACAGGCTTCCCGTCGGGGGGAGCGGCTTTTCGATCTGATCATCCCCGTCGGCTGGAACGATGCCTTGCCTGAAGCACGCGGCGGGTCTGCCATTTTCATGCATGCGGCCCACCCCGAGTTTAGCGGTACATCGGGCTGTGTCGTCATTGCCCACGAACATCTGATGGAACTGGCGCGCCGAGTACGCCCCGGAATGGTTATCGATATCGCGTCGGTGGACGAATCCCAAACGGCTCTCCAACCCCGAGGGACAACCCCGCCCAGCGCTATAGAAACAGTTACGTTCCATGGCCTGAAGCCAGGTCCGCGCCTTATTGTGACCGGTTCAGTCCATGGTAACGAGCCGTGCGGCCTTTACGCGATCACACGTCTGATCCACGAGTTCCGCAGCGGACAAAGGAGCCTGGAATGCGGCACGGTGACCTTTGTGCCAGTTGTGAATGGGCTCGCCTTTCATAACAATACCCGCTTCGGCGATCGCAATTTGAACCGCAATCTTTCCGAATGCGCTATCCCCCAGGATAACGAAGACCGCGTGGCCAATATCATCTGCCCGTTGCTACGCGCCCATGACGTGCTGATCGATCTTCATTCCTTCAGTTCAGAAGGTCCGCCGCTCGCTCTCATGGGACCACGTAACAACAACGGTACACTCGAACCTTTCGCGCATCAGGAGGCGGAAGAAAAGCTGGCCAAGTCACTTGGCCTTCCTATCATTATCCATGGTTGGCTGCCAGCTCACGAAAAGACGCTTGAGCAAAAACGTGAAGCTGGCTTGACCGAAGGACTGTCGTCCCTGCATGCCATCGGCACCACTGAATATATGCGATTTGCGGGTGGCTACGGCGTAACTGTCGAATGCGGTCAGCATCTCGATCCCAACGGGCCGCAGGTCGGTTATGATTGTGTCGTCAGCGGAATGGCGTCGCTCGGCTTAATCTCCGCACAGCCAGCCATAGTGAACCCGTCATGGGTGCTTGAAATCAGCGATGCTATTCTGGCCGATCACCAAGATGATCACTTGCTCAAGCAGTTTGCGGCTGGTGAAAAAGTTGAAGAAGGGGAGGTCATAGGGAAACGCGCCAACGGCAGCGACATTGTGATGCCATATTCCGGAGCAGTGCTTTTTGCCGGAATAACGGCACCCGTGCACACAGAACTATGTTTTTTGTGCAAGCCGAGTGATCGCCTACATGCTTGAAGTTCTGCATATCTAATAAATATCAGAACCTAATTGTTGCCGACGCTGGAAAGTCAGCGTCGGCAAGTGGCGAATTGTTTTATTCCTCGATGTCGACCTTCTCGAAGCGGTGCGACCCGAGTGGTTCCATGACGTAATTCTTCACGTTCCTGGACATCGGCAACACGACCGTTGAATGCGCGAGCGGAATCCATGGAGCCTGATCGATGACGATTGCCTGTGCCTCCTGATAGAGCCTGGTTCGCTCATCCTTGTTCGAACTCACCCTCGCTTTCTGCAGAATATCTTCCAATGGCTTGTGGCACCAATTGGCATTGTTGCTTCCGCCAACGCCAGAGCAACTGAAGAAATAGCTAAGCAGGTTGTCGGGATCACCATTATCGCTGGTGCCTCCGAGCACCACAGCTCCATCACGATCCTTGTCGCGGGCCTTCTTGAGATATTCACCCCATTCGTAGGAGACGATCTCTACCCCGACGCCGATCTTGGCAAGATCCGCCTGCATGAGCTCGGCCGCACGCCGCGCATTTGGCATATAAGGACGGCTGACAGGCATCGCCCAGATCTTCATCTTGAGGTCTTTGACACCTGCACCGTTGAGAAGCTTCTTTGCTCCATCAGGATCGTAGCTATATCCCTTTATATCATCGTTGTAGCCCCACATGCTGGGTGGCAGAACGCTTCGAGCGACCTGGCCCATTCCCTGATAGACAGCTTCCACGATCGCCTTTCTATCAATGGCCATATTTAGCGCCCGACGTACCTCTACCTTATCGAATGGGGTTGCTAGCGTGTTCATGGCGAGATAGGCCACGTTCAGACCCGGTTGTTCCATCACAGTAAGGTTTGGATCGGCTTTTAGCCGCGCAACATCTGCCGGAGCAGGATAAGCTGCTATATGACACTCACCCGCCTGAAGCTTCTGCATACGGGTGGCAGGGTCCGTTGTGATCACGAAGATCAGATTATCAATTTTAGGCGTACCGCCCCAATACTCTGCATTTGCAGCAAAGCGGATTACCGCATTGGTCTGATAATCCACGAAACGAAAAGGACCGGTGCCTACCGGCTTGCGGTCGAGATCCTCGCGCTGCCCGGCCTTCGCTAATTGCTCGGCATATTCCGCCGACATAATCGAGCCAAAGTTAAGAGCGAGCTTCGCGAGAAGAGATGCATCCGGCTGGTGGAGAACAAACTTCACAGTGTGGTCATCGATTTTGACGACTTCCTTGATAATCACCGGCATGTCCATAGCGTTGAACATTTCCCAGCCTGCACCGAGGAAATAATTGTTCCATGAATGCTTCTTGTCGAGCTGACGATTATAGGTGAACAGGACGTCGTCTGCGTTGAATTCACGGGTAGGCGCGAAGCTATCAGTAGAATGGAACTTCACCCCCTCGCGCAACTTCAACGTATATTCGAGATTGTCATCAGAGATGGCCCAGCTTTCTGCGAGGCCCGGAACAACGTCGGTCGTGCCGCTTTCGAACTCTGTCAGCCGGTCATAGATTGTCTCGGCAGAAGCATCCCACGTACTGTTTGTCGTATAAAGTGCTGCATCGAAGCCCTCCGGCGCTCCCTCAGAACAATAGACCAGTGTTTTTGCCATTGCCGGCACAAGTGTTACGCTGGAAAATGCTACCGCTGCCAATAGTGACAGTAGAGTTTTGCGTGTTCTTCTCGACTTCATTATCATTTCGTTCCCACATTCGCGTTTTCTTTTCGAGTTGCATATGCTGGGCAAGTTAGTCAGCTCGCCCTTCCGTCGTCGCAAGGCCTCGTCCAGGTGCCCAAACGGAATCCGGTCTGGTCCACAACACATCGTTACAAATCAGTTTCACGAGTTCCCTTGCATGCAGATCAAGGAACCGCTCTCCCTTTTCGGCAGTTGCGCTGCGCGGATCTCCCCAAGTTCCGGTAACCGGCGCACGCTCGGCAAACGAATAGAAGCGCGAAACGTCCGCCGGTACGTCGACAGGATGTTGTTGATTGCCGAATGCCTGTCCGAACTTGTCCGTCTTTACGGTATCACCGGTAATCGCCAGCATGACGGAAGCTTCCCCCTCACAAGCATGATGTGGTCCAGTATCGATCTGAAAGATTTCTCGTGCTTCGTCGCCCGCCAACATCCACGGTGTGGTGGCAACGATTGGCATCGCGAACTCAACAGCCAGTTCCCTGACAGCTACTGAAAGCGGATCGATATTGCCGCCATGGCCATTGACAATCAGGAGACGCGAAAATCCGAGCGCTTTCAATGATCTGGCTATGCAACGGATGACACGGCTGAACGTATCGTAATCAAGCGTGATAGTGCCGCCAAATGGCAAGTGGTGTTCACTCATACCAAGCCATTGTCCAGGGAGGACAGCTATGGGAACCTCATCGACCACGAGACGCGCGGCGCGAATGGCGGCAGCCGAAGCACTCACCGTGTCCGTAATGACCGGCAGGTGGGGGCCATGCTGCTCAAGCGATCCGACGGGTAGAACAGCAAGAGCGCCTGGCTTGCCCGCAATCTCGCGCAGGACCGGCGCGGTCATACGCGCCCATTCGACTTCCTTCGTCATGTTCAGTCCTCTTTTATATAATTCCAGATGAAGTTTGGTTAGAGCGGAGCGGCGACGTCACCGCTATCAAGTCTGATGGCCTCGAGCCTCGATGGACAGGGTTCGTGTTCTTCCATCCGATTGTCGCAGGGTGACCTGATCGAACTGGGCGATAACTGCACAGGAATGATTGGGAAAAATACGAACACGACTGCCGACAAGCGGCGGCGTGTCACTGAAACAAACGAACCCGTGTTCTTCAGAAAGGCGTTCGACTTCCCACATCTTTGAAGTGCCCTCCCCCACACCCACAGCTATTCCAAAGCCACCGCCACCAGAGCCGTGTGCACCAAGGTCGGAGGAGAGGGATTTGGAACCTGCATCGACAATGAAATGATGATCGTTATGAGCAACAACGGTGGCAATGATCGAGAGCGCAATGCTATCGCCCGATGCTATGCCGAGGCGAAGCGCAGTGCGGTCAAGGAAAGCGTAGTTTCCAGGCCGTATCTCGGTTATCCCGGACGGAATCGGAGCGCCGAAGCAAGTCGGTGTGGAACCCACTGATATTGCAGGAACTTCGACGCCCGCTTCCTTTAACTGTTCTGCGAGGTGAAGGAGGGTTTGTGCTTCCGCGTTTGCAATATCTGCCAGTTCTCCAGCGGACTTGCTGCCATAGGCATGACCTGCATGAGAAAAAAGGCCTGTAAACGCAAGATGCGGGTGTCGTACAATCTTTTGAGCCAGCACAATGGCTACAGGGTCTCGCGGCTTGACGCCGACACGCCCGAGGCCGACATCAACTTTCAGAAAAACGCCAAGCTTTACATCATGTGCTTTTGCGGCAGTAGCAATCGCCTGGATGCCGATCTCGTGAGCGGCGATAAATGACAGCTTGGCATCGAAAATCTGCGCAGCGCGTATCAGACGACTGATCGAATCCGGTCTGACGATAGGATAAGCGAGGGTCACCGATGGAATGCCGCCCTCAACAAAGACCAGCGCTTCGTCTGGTTTGGACGCAGTGACGCCGATTGCGCCAAGCTGAAGCTGGCGTTTGGCAATCGTAAGGCTCTTATGTGTCTTGATGTGAGGCCGCAGCGACACCCCGGCGTTGTCCGCCTTCTGCTGCATCTCTTTCAAGTTACGCATCAGGCGATCTTCGTTTATTTCTACGTAAGGTGTCTGGATGTCGACCGGGTTTGGACGGTTGAAGTTGTTAATTGCCACCGCTTGTTCAATCAATGTTATCTCCGGCAATCTGACTGGCTGCAAAGCATGCCGCCAACTCGTTCCACTAAACCCGAAGGTCGCAGAAACAGATTTGCATAGCCAGGACAGGCAATCAAATTATTTTCTTATAATAAAATATTTTTCCTAAAATGCGGATGTGGATTCAGTCTTAACTAAAGACATCAATCCGCTTTGAATTTGATGGTTTGTGTATTGACCAGCGTGGAAACCAGTTCTGTTTCGGGTGTTGAACAGACGCACAGGATCTGGGCGGGCTCTTCACTCACGCTTAAATAGCCATGGCCAGTCATAGCGTCGAAATAGGCGGAGTCACCTTTCTTGAGACGAAGAGGGGCATAAATTTCTGAATGCAGTTCCAGTTCACCCTCGAGTACGTAGATGAATTCCTCGCCCTTGTGCCGGATGAGCGGCCCAAATTCCTCAAGCGTTCGAGCATGCGCCACAGCGAGGATCGGAACCATCGCCTTCTTGTAGATCTCTGTGCAAAGATAGAGATAGTCGTAGTTCTGCGTAATGATCGAACGGCCCTCTCCGGACTTTGTGTATGTACGCCGGCCCATCACATTTGAAAGTTCATCAGGGGTGGCTACGGCCCCAAAAAGCTCTGCAATATCAACACTGATGCCCTGAGCAAGCTGGATAAGCCGGTCATAAGTTAGCTGCATCTGGTTGTTCTCAACCTTGGAAAGGGTTGACACTGCAAGCCCGGTCATTGCGCTAACTTCAGCAAGAGTCCAATGGTTGCGGCCCCGGATGTCCCTCAGGATATCGCCGAGGCTGGATTTCGCATCATTCATCATCGACATCTCCCATTCGCATGATCTACCCCCCGAGACATCCAGGGCCCTGTTTCAAGAGGTGAAATTACGTCGCCGACATGAGCACGTAGTTTACATCTCGCTGTAAAACAACATGGTGCCCTACTGGGCCAGCGGATCCGCAACTCTCGGCCAGTAAGGTTTTTCCAGTTTTGTGAAAGGCAGATCTTCGAAACGTGGCTGCAGCGCACCGGGAGCGCCAACATAGAGTATCTCGCGCGCGATAGGTTCAAAACCCGCCCGGAAATGGTTACTCGACTTGACCACGATAATCTTCTTTTTCGATGGATCAATTCCGAGCCCCGTCATGCATTCCGGGTGAAATGTCTGCGTGCGGATGGTATTCAGCACGATATCGATACTTCCCACATTGACCCAAACGGCATCCCCGATACCAAGCGGCGTCGGACCAAATCGCTGCGTAATGTCCGAAGCAATCCGCCGGACCGTGACAGTCAGATCCAGTGGCGCACCCGACACCTCTCCGACCTTTCCTCCAATCCTCAACGCGAGCTTGGCGCCTTCTCCCGCTTCCTGGCACATCCGCACGGCGATCGGATCCCAATAAAGACAAGAGGCGACGTTTTCAATTCCGCGTTCAATAATGCGGCGCAGAATAAAAGTGGAGTCGCCTGGGGCTCCACCACCAGCATTGTCTGAAACGTCGGCCAATACGATGGGGCCATCCTGTGCTTCGAATGCACGGTCGAGCGCCTCGTCAACGGACAGGTAAGTGCCGCGCATTTGCTCACGTGCATCGTATATCTCTCGCCCAAAGATTTCGGCGACACGAGCCGCCTTCTGCTGATCACCGTCGGTGACAACGAGCATTTTCGCCCCGACATCCGCAACGTCTCCCCATGGAAAACCGTGGCCGAAGGAGACAGCCAATACGCCATCGTTCCCTTCTGCCGCTTTCATACGGTCCACGATTCCGCGCAACGGTTCCCGGTGCGGGTGAAAAATGCTGATGAGACGGCAGTCATAGACCGCCATGGCAGGGGCGACTTCACCCCAGAGCGTTCGTTCCAGTATAGCAAAGAGCTGACCTGCTATAATCTCAATATCGGTATGCGGGTATTCCTTGTAAGTTACGATTATCGTTGCATTGTCGATCATGCGGTCAGTGATATGACAATGCAGATCGAGCTCGACGGCTATCGGAACATGAGCGCCAACAAGGCTGCGTATACGGGTAATAAGATCCCCTTCGACATCATCATAACCGTCAGCAACGCAGGCACCATGGAGTGCAAGCATGACGGCATCCACTGGCAACGCCGCCTCAAGATCGTCAAGAATTGTTTTGCGAAAATGTTCGTAGACAGAGCGGGTGGTTTTGCCGCCAGGCTCAGCCACGGCGCAAAGACTTTCGGCGATGCTCCACCCCCTGACTTCTGCTGCATCGCGCCAGACAGACAGTTGCGATGAACAGCAGTTCAGCGCCTTCGAAGTGGCATCACCATAGGCGATCAAGTTTTCAGAGAAGGCCTGGAGACCAGTCTGCATTGGCGAAAACGTATTCGTTTCGGTATCTAGGCCCGCTATGAAAATCTTCATTATCGTCTCTTATTGTGCGATCAAATTTTCCGATAATAAACATGACGATTTCACCCGGTCAACGCAACATGACTGTTCCCAAAAAGTATGTTGCAGCAATTCATTTGGCCCGAAGCACACCGCCATACTCGCCACAGCTGTGCTGTTAGCAGGCAGAAGATGCTTGAGGTGCCGACGGTAGTGCGAAGAGTCTTTTCCTGGAAAAATGGACCGAAGTTAGTGAAAACGCTACCGAAGCGGGGCTGCGGTCATCATCAGCCATAAGCTGGCCAGAACAGTTGCAAATGTTTGAAAACCAATAAATACCACCAGCGATAGAGACGATGATAGCCCAGCGGTAATGCCTTTCCCCCGGCAGCAGCCAAACGTGCCATGTCACGCATCCGGATCCACATCCAGACAACCGGGCCCTTTCCAGTCGAACCCCGAAGGTAAAATCAGATAATTCTGATTATGCCAGACAATATGCCCAGGCACTTGATCTTACCGTCAAGAATCTCCGAGTAAACCCGTCGCTTCGGGATGGGATGAATTGAAGTTGCACTGCAGGTGATATCGCTCTGCGAGAACTATATTCATGGCCCCCTCGGTTGAGAGCGTTAGATGCCAACCCGCAGAAATAAGAGCCCTGTTTACCAATTAGCAGGAACCAACCACTTGTCAGTCAAGCTTGCAGAGATAGATGATTGAATTTCATCTATCCGACCCGTTTTAAGATTACCGTAGGACGGCTTTTGCCGTCTGCTGTAGCAGTGGTCGCCGAGAAAACATCGTAGGCTGGAGCCCTAACATCGTAATATTCCGCCTAGCGAGCCACCCACGCGGACCGTGGAACTTGATTACCAGTCAGGAATTCAGACCGACCCATTTCAGCCATCGCCTGTGCCCGGTTCGCTGCAAAATGCATTTCCGGTGCTCTTTTAGCGAACGATTGCCGCATCGGGTCCTGACAATCCATCGTAAAGTATGCCGGTTGGTTGTTGATCTTCCCGCTAAGACGAAAGACCCTTGTCTGATGCAGCCTCCTCTACTAGAAAATCGATGACTGCTCGCACGGCGGGGAGTTGCCCACGTTTGTGTGGTGTGAGGATTGTTGACATTACGGTGCCCGCCGTCCATGTCGGCAGTATACGGACCAGCTGCCCTTCCCTGACTGCCTCCGCAGATATCATTTCAGGTAAACAAACAATCCCCAAACCCATTACGGCAGCCCTTATCAACGTCACAGATTCATCGGAATAAAACTGCGGTCGTGGCACCACTTCTACAGTACGACCGTCTGAATCGCTCAACCGCCAGGGCTTCATTGTCATGTTGGACATCAGACCCCGATGCTCGCTCAATACCTCGGGCGTTGTCGGCTCGCCGTGCTGGTCGACATAAGAGGGTGCAGCCACTAGAATAATCCGATCTTCACTCAAGCGACGTTGTATCAGGTCTGAGTCCGGTAACGGCTCAAAATGGCTACGAACCGCTATGTCAAAACCATCCTGCACCAGATCAATAAAGCGGTCGGTGACGTGTAACTGTACCGTGAGTTTCGGAAACTGCCGTGCCAGCAGAGGCAAACGGTCCGCAAGCTGAAACTGGGCGGTAGGTACCGATGCTGTGATGCGCACAGTGCCGCTGGGTTCCGCCAGCCGCCGATGCACAACGGCTTCGACCGCCTCCGCTTCGATCATCGCAGCACGAGCATGATCGTAAACTTCACGGCCTACGTCGGTCAACGAAAACCTGCGCGAGGTGCGGTGGACCAATTGTGCGCCGAGTGTCTTCTCAAGGGCCGCGACCCTTTTGCTGATCGTCGATTTCGGGCAATCGAGCCGTCGAGCTGCCGCGGCGAAGCCCCCGTTATCAACTGCTTGAGTGAAGAAATATAGATCGTTGAGGTTCAACATTAACGTCCACATATGTGTACATTGAGTCTCTTTTTGCCAGTCTTTTAGATGAAAGTCTACATATGTAATCTGGAGCGGATCAATCATACGGAGACATTCAATGAAAGCGATATCCGAACCAATCCTCGCCTCCGGCTTTCCGCTTGGCAGTTCCGCGGGGCTCGTCACTGCCTTTGAATGGCTTGGCCAGCCCTATCGCATTACCCGCGTGGACATGCTTGGGGAAATGCGCACTGAAGCCTATCAACGCCTGAACGGCAGGGTGGAAACGCCAGTGCTTATCACTTCCGAAGATCACGTTCTCACCGAGACGATGGCGATCGCCCTGTGGCTGGAGGCGCGCGATACCGAACGCAGGATCAGCTTCGAGCCTGGCACGCCAGAGGCTGACCGCATGCATCAATACATCGCCTTTCTCAACACGGGATTCACTGGAGCATTCTCTCCAATGTGGGTCGCGCTGGAAGCGGAGGAGGCCACCGAAGACGAAAAACAAACGCTGCGCAAATTCGGACGCAGCTTCGTTGCCCAACGCCACGAACAGCTCGAAGCAATGATCGGCGATACCGACTATCTGTTGGGAAACAAGCCGACATTGGCGGACGCAGTGTTCGTTGGCGTAGCGCGTTGGGCGGATTTCCACCAGGCAATCGAACCTCACGATTTTCCGCGCATTCTGCGGTTGCGCCAACGCCTCGAGGCTGACACCGCGTTTCGTTTTGCACTGGCAATCGAAAACGGCAAGCCAGTCATCGGCGGTAGTGCTATGAAAGGACTTGTCCCACTTGAAGATGTGCTGCGGAATAGAGGGGGATTCCTGGCCGCCTGAAGCTTTCTGAAGGCCCCCCGCACGGCTGTCTACAGCCAGCGTGCATGCCTCTCCTTAAGCTCCTTGACCGCTTAATATCGAACAGGCTCGCATGTTGCAAAGCTTTTGCTCCGACAAGCACCGCCGGCGGTGCACATTAACAACTTCCATGTCGCCAGCCTGTTCACTATCCCGCTATTCAAATGCCGCGCCTTCATGCGACTCGGATTTCAGGAAAAAATAACAGTGCCCATTTCTTCGCTTACAGGTGCTAACCGTATAAGGGCCATTTGGTCGGCCCTCCTTATCGCCGCATTGGCGCTCTGTGCGCCTTTCAAGGCACTTACGGGAGAGCAAGGCTAGTCGGGAGCACCCGGATAGCAAGTCCGCAGCCGTTCTGGGGAGAAGCTTTTCCAATCCCAACCAAGATCCCCGCATCCATCAAGGACCAGACCTTCCGGCTAGTTGTACGGATCAGCCATCGAAGCACCATATTTCGCGTTTTAGAAATTCCGTATTTGCTGTTTGAGTTCTTTGGCAAAGCGATCGAGATCTGTTTTACCCGTTTCTCTGGCTTTCGACATTTCTGAGATCGCATCCTCACTTTCCTCTAGCATCGTTAGATATTTGGCTTTCAGATCGCTATTCTCTGGCACAGCCCCGATATTGTCGCGAATACGTCCCTGCTCACCTTGAAGATACTCAAGTTTCTCCTCAACCCTTTGAAGGTCAAGCTGCTTGTCGATTTGCTGCTGCCTTAATTTTGCAAGCTGGCTAAATTTTTCTGCAACACCCTTATCAGAAGCCGAGGACGACCAACTTAGAAGGGCAGTCGGATCGACATCGATGAGCCCGAAACTTTCGCTGCGGAGCTGTTCATCAACAGCGACAACTGATTGTTCTTCCCCGGCCTTGACCGAGGCTTTCAACCGGTGGTGGGAAACTGTCTTGCCATCATCAGCGTGAGAGGAAAACGACCAGCCCACCCGAACTGGGTGTTCAATAATAACCGTCCTGTCAACATCAAGAGCGCCGGATATCCGATAGATCGTAGTTTCGCGCAATTTTTCAGAAATACGAACGATTCCGTCCGCGACTTTGATATCGGTGATCTGTCTCGTTGGTTCCTGCTCTTGCGTAATCGTTACCTTACGGTCTGTCGCGAAAGCGGCAATTCTCGTATCCCCCTTTGGGAGGTTCAATAGCTGGGCATCACCAACGTAACCGGCAACACTGTCGTAAACAGTCAGGATACCGCCTGGCATGCTGTTGCCTGTTGAATTCTTCAGCATAATAGCGGCAACCGGATGGATATTGCTGCTACCGTTTCGATAGATTGAGATCATTTCCGCTTCGATCTGTGCATCAGTAATAGGCACAGATAAGCTATCACCATTGGTCAGACTAAATGTGCCGGGGAGCTCAAAACTTGCACTGTTGTCGTTCTCAGAGACCGCAGCAACGGTATCGCTCGGATTTGCCGCCGCAGAACCACCTCCATAGCCATTAATGGCTGGCGCAGGCGCGCGCATCTCTTCTACCGCTTGCTCATCACTCTCGAAGACTGCGGCCTTCTCGCTCGCGGCGGAGCGCGACCTCACTCTATTCGCCAGATTCCCGGTATCTGCCTCGACAACATTATTGGTCGCCGTGTCTACAATTACCTCAGTCCTATCCTTCCAATAGATATGGTGCAGGCGTTGCTTTAGGGTGACAGGGTCAGCCGAAGTAAGCGTCAACTTGACGTCTTTCCAATCTTCGCCGCTTGCATTTTCGACAACGGCCCAGGCCTGAAGTCTGGCTTTGCCATTTGGCTCCGTTAAAATCCGATAAGCTGTTTTCCAGATGGGCGCTGCAACGACATAAGCCAGACGCGAATCCGCGACTGAAAGATTGCGGACAGTTATGCGAATGACACGAGCACTATCGTTGCTCCCGCGTCCCAAGGCTGTTGTAGCATTTGTGAGCTTTAGCTTCATCTCAGCGTCATCAACACTTAGCGACGTATCTTCTCCAATTTTGATGGTTTGGATATGCCCATCCTGATCAAGCACAGTCAGCACGTGAAAGTTTGCATTGCCGGATTTGTTCAAAGCTTCAACGCCGAGGACTTTACCCCTGACGGTTTTTCCAGCACTGGAAACCGTAACTGCCGTTCCGGGTATCGAAGACAGGAAAGCAGACAATGAGGACAGGCTCGACGGTGAAAATGGGAGCTGTCGGAAAGTCTCCTCAAGCAGATTTGGACCAGCGAGAGAAACGCTCATTATCGCACCCGTTCCACCTTTGAGGACAAGGCTCTTGAGTACATCGTCGACCTGATTGAGAGGAACTTCGATCTCGACAATTCCATCGTTGGAAACTGTAGGCTTTCTGGATATTTCTGCCATACCACCAGAAGACAATGTAATTGCGTCGATGGAGCCCGAGCTTGAAGCCAGAACCGTTGACGAGAGCAAGGTAACGGCAAACGAGGTCAACGTGATAAGCTTTATCATAAGAATCTCCAGTCGAATGAAGGCCTTTGTGAGCCAACTTTCCGCTCCTTAAAAGCCAGTTTTGCATTGTTGGCGGTGGTATCTGGACTAGAAAGTTTGAATTTTTCTTTGAATGCTTTCGAGTGTAAACAATACTCGGCTTAACATAACAAATGGTCTGCTGCCGGTTATTCGGTCACCGTTGCGTTAATCGCACCTTGTTCTCAAAGTCCTTCCAGGTGAAATGCCTCCGTGCCGAGTGCTGACGTGGGCATTGATTCGTCCCTGCCTGATGTACTGCATCCCTTCAGGCAAGAATAAGGGTGCATGATAATTCGTACGTCAACTTCTTTATCTGGAAGCTTGGCGTGACATCACCAGCGCCGAAAACTGGCAGAGCGATGATATCAATCGGCTGAAGCAATATCTGCGCCAAAAGGTGGACGAAGGTAATGCCGAAGGGTTCGAGGAACGCGGGGGGTAAACCGCAAGTAAATGCGTTGCCAGCGTGAAAGACCTGTTTGGGTATGGACCGTTTGGTGGCCGTGGCATGGTTAGGCTGAGGGGGCTGCATAGCTTCAATGATATAGGGGTGCATCGTTACGATTTTGTCGCAAAAATTTCAGCTGGTTAATAGTAATCTTATTCTTGAACACATTTATGCTGCGAGCTCCGCAAAGAGCTGGAATGGCGAGCGAATTGTCATTCGCGAACTGCTTCTTGCGGATCGTGTGCGCTACTTCGATGCCCGCGATTGTCGCTGAGGCTGAATGAACGGCCTTGAAGCCCAACACGTGTTGGTAATCCGCTTGATAAACCAGTGATCCTGCTCAAGGGCGTTATTGAGATATTTTACCTGCAGAATTTCAATCATCTTGCTGTGACCCGTGATTTCAGGATTGGAGGCCGGGGCTAATCGCCAAGCCAGTATCGCGTTTCTAACTGGCTGGCGACATCGCGTTTCTAATCAGCTTTGACAAAGTATGTGGGAGCTGTACGCGCTATTCCCATGGCACTACAGTCCATTTTTTGTTGGTAAAAAGATTGGCACTAACCCGTTTGAATAATCTAAAAAATTGCTGTAGAGGCCGTTTGGTTTCGCGCCACACCTTACTCCATCCCTTGCAGGTAAAAGTGCGCTCGCCATGTAAATCGCTACCAAGTTGGAATGATGGTCTGCTGCCGCGAAGAAAAAAATCCTGTACACACACAGCTGGAAAAAGTTGAAGAGTATTCAAGTCTTTCGCCCACGGTTTTCTAAAATCAAACAGAAAATGATCCACGGGCGTATTGCATCCCGCACTTTGGCGCAGAAGCCGTTGTGCGCCTTGCTGAGTTAGAATATATCCCCCGGCTCCCAGGTGATTGCTACGCAAGCCATATAATTTACGCCCAGCGACGATAGAAGCTGGAGCTTTATCAAGCTTCACCGGCCGTAACATGGTTTCCAGTTTAATGATGTCTGTTTCACCAGGAATCCATTCTGTCGTACGTAATAACCAGGACGCGTCAGGCATAATATGCAAGTCGTCTTCCAAAATCGCAGCAGCGACAAGCCCGTCCTCCACAATACGTTGCCAGCAGATACGATGGCTCATGAAACAGGCTGCTTCTCCGGGCCGGACATATGTATTGTGACAGAAACTACTGCCATCAATCGCAGGAACGCGGGTAAATTGCAGATCGAGAGCATCGAATGTATCAAGCATATGCCGCAGTCGATCCGGTCGGCGGTCCAGATTAATTACGAAGATATTCAACGGCTGGACCTTTGTTTGGACTTAGCGGCATTGCGACTATATCTGTCCGGCTTGGCATACTTCGGTTTCCAGTCGTCCCCGGCTGGCCAAATCTTGATCGGTCGTTCTTTCGCTCTTTCAAAGAGCCAATCACGTTCCTGTTTCCACGTGTGATTCTGCCAGCCCTGCCAACTGAACCCTGCAATTTCCACGTCCCATATCTCGGCAGGGAGCCGCTCCAGCGCATAGCGGATAGCCAGGTATCCTGTGCTCGGGAAGGTGCGCTGGCTCACAATTTCATCGAGGTTGAGTCCAAGCGCTTCACAGCCCTTTTCATATTCAACCGGAGACAAGATGGCGACGGTCTTCCCAACGCGACCATACATGGCAAGAGCGGCCCAGGTCCAATCTGCTCGTCTGCCTTTCATGCGCGCCCACAGGCTCGGTTTTAAGGAGTATTTTTCGATCGTTAAAGGATGGGAAACCAGAAAAACCATTTCCGCTTCCTGTACCAGGCAGGACGTAGAATACTGATCATTCTTCAATCGCCTTTCCATCGGCTTGCCAGTGTTGGCAACGAAGAGCCAGGTAGTCTTGGTACCACTCATTCCGATTGATGTTTTTGGCTCGTTGAAACGAATAACATGATCGCTATTATTAACCTGCTCCGACATGTCCATTAGCAAAGGACCATTGCCGACAATAAAGGCTCTTTTTTTTGTCATACAAGCCCACCGGATGTTATTTAATATTCTTAATAGCACAGGCCGATTCAAAAATAGGCCGTTCGACATTTCCATGCAATAGAAATTTTATTGGTTACTTCAATTCTGCCTATCAATACTTTTCAATCGATAAGCAGTTAAGATGTCATCTGATCTGCCCTGCGTTGACCAGGTAGTCACCACAGCACTCGAATGCCGCGTTTAAACCAAATGAACCGGGCGCGTATCTGCATTGAGCGTTCCGGCACGACATGTTGTTTCAGTTTGGCAACTGTGCGCTCAAAACATCGATAAATGCGCGAAGGCCTGCAGGGACGTGGCGACGACCGGGGTAGTACAGACACAATCCAGGCGCAGGAGGACACCAGCTTTCCAGCACCAGGACCAGTTTTCCTTTCTGTACCGCTTCTGCCGCCGCCTTCTCAGGTACATAGGCGATGCCCATGCCGGCAACGGCTGCCTCCACCATCATTCCATTATGATCAAGCGTCAACACACCTGGCACGTCGACGGTGCGAATTTCACCCGCCTGTTCAAACTCCCATTGATACAATTTCCCGCTTGGCAGACGTTGGCGAATACAGCGATGCGACCGAAGTTCATCGGGAACTGTTGGCGCTGGATGGCTTGCCAGATAATCAGGAGCGGCAACGGCTAGAAACCGCAGAGGTCCACCGAAGGGTACGGCAATCATGTCCAGCGGCACGGCATCAGCAAGACGAATACCTGCGTCAATCGCAACGAAACTTTGAATAGAAACTTATATCGCAACGAGGAATTTCAACCACTTGTTGAAAACAATCTTTCCTGCGGCCTAAGCGGTACAGTTGTATTATGAAATAACAATTGAAATTTACGTTCAGTAAACCAGCTCTTTCACCTCATCTTCTTGTTAGGTGTGCACCGCGCGAAAATCAAAGGCGGACGCCTGTTGACTTAAGATAAGCCAATTCTGACTAGCGCTCGTGGACAAAGGGTATCCATAGTTTGACTGCAGCGATTGCGACGAAACCGAGGTAGGATTCCTTGGTCTTGTCATAGCGGGTCGCAACGCGCCGCCAGTTCTTGAGCTTGTTGAAGAGGCGCTCGATCTGATTACGCCATTTGTATTTGGCTTTGTCGTGCGGGATTGGTTGGCGTCTGTTGCTTTTTGTCGGAATGACGGCCTCGATATTGGCGCTGGCGATCTCGTCGCGAATGGCGTCAGCGTCATAACCCTTGTCGGCGAGGAACGCCTCGATCTGGTCGGAGATCATCCGGAATAACGGCGCGAAGCCCTGGGTATCATGCGTTTGTCCGGGCGTCAGGACGAAGCCGAGCGGTCGGCCTTTCGCATCGCACCGGGCATGGAGTTTGGTTGTGAAACCGCCGCGCGATCGGCCAAGCGCCTCGGTCTCTTGAGTCCCCTTTTTATGC
>NZ_JBCAUP010000017.1:0-123405 GCF_038433355.1 Brucella cytisi | reverse complement strand
ACGGCCAGTGTTTCCGCGCCTATGTCGAGCAGCAGTTGGTCCCGGTGCTCAAGCCAGGCGACATTGTCGTCATGGACAATCTCGGCAGCCATAAGTCGGCAACCATCCGTCAATTGATCAAAGCCGCTGGCGCGCGGCTCTGGTTCCTGCCACCCTATTCGCCGGACCTCAATCCGATCGAACAAGCCTTTTCCAAGATCAAGCATTGGATGAGAAATGCACAAAAGCGCACCATCGAAGACACATGGCGTCATATCGGCAGGCTGGTCGAAACCATCCAGCCCGCCGAATGCCAAAACTATTTGGAAAACGCCGGATATGGTTCCGTTAAAAGGTGAAACGCTCTAGCCATGATACACTCGGCATGGTGATTGAGGCTGTTGAAGGCGGCAAGTTTCAATTAGCGACATAAAAGTCACGCGTTGACAGTCCCGAATCTCCCAAGTGTCGCAGTATGATAGCCACTGCTAATTTTCAGAGAAATTTCGATCGATCGCAATAATTAGGCGTAGGACACTGGCTCGAGCAACAGACTCTTGCCACATAGGAAGACCGCTTTCAACATCTGCCAGCTTGAAACCTGCCAGTGGCGCTTCCACCGGAATCTGATCAACGTTGCAAGCGCAGAGATATCCGCTTCCGGGGAGTCGTGAAATATCTCCGAACGACCGAAATTGCGCGCAAAGCTGCCGTTCGATGATCATAAACACACTTAAATAAGACCGAGTGCGAGCCGAGAAGCGCTTTATCTCGTGATGGATCACACGAGTGACGCTTGTCCCAGATTACTGTCGTTAAGGATTTACAGGGTTGCCTTGCTTTTTGAACTTCTTTGAAAGATCAACTAGCTACTCCAGTCATACGTTTATTTTTCAGCTGGCTCTCTAACCAAGATTCCGAAACCCCGCCCATTCTCATCGGAAATAAAGGTTATACCAGCTTCTTCCAGCACGCCTTTAATGCGTTCCAGGGTCGCGGGTCTTAGCTCTTCTCCTCTTTCGAGCCGTACAATTGTCTGGGTTGATACGTTTGCGGCGGCCGCTAATTTCAGAACGCTCCATCCCATCGCAACCCTTCCCAATCTGCCTTGAAGCCCATTAATCACCATGTCATGGTGAAAATTGTTGCACATTGAGGAAACATCCTGTAGCTTAACTCAGATAAAGCGGCCGTTCTGAGTGTTAGCACCACCCAAAACGACCTGACCACAACCAAGCTGTAAGGAGCTCGGATCATGGCTGATTCTGAGAATAGCAGAACTTTGCCTTCACGCACCCACAGAAACCTACTTTCCGCTGTCGAAGAATTTCTTTCCTGCAAATCGGAGCCAAACGCCCCTGCCCCTGGCGACGATCGTGCAGTGTTGAACTGGGAAATCTGGCAGCAAGCCTATACTGAATTTTGCCAGTTATGCCGATTGCAGCAGCACCTCGAAAGAAAACTGCTCGAAGAGGTCGGCGAGCCCTACATCCGGGTAGAAGTGCCTGGAGAAGGAACGGTTTCTGTAAAAAGTTACAAAGACATTGAACTCGTCCTGCCCGGTCCCGCACTGGCTGAAGCTCGCGCAGAAGCAGAGGAACGGTTAAAGCAGCATTATTCGCTTTGGAAGGTTGCAGACAAGCTTACAGGTTATACGCGCGCCCTTGAAGCAGAGAGTGAAGCTTCCGACCGTGAACAGGCGGCTGCACAGGTCCTTTGGGATACACCGGCTCACTCCATTCATGGTGCAATCGCGAAACTGCACGTTCTAATAACACTCGGCGTGCTTTCGCCCGATTGCGATGAATTCCCCTGGCCACCGCTCCGATCCGTGCTTGCCGATCTGATGACCATGGTGAATGAAGCAAGTCTCAGTCCTCCTTGCGAGGACTGATGAGCTGCTCGATGGTCACATCAAGCGCAGCTGCAAGTTTCGCCATATTTTTCAGTGTTGGCGAATGCTTTCGATTCTCAAGGTTCTGAATCGTCGAGCGGTGTAAACCGGCGCGAAAACCCAGCTCTTCCTGAGAGAGTTTTCGCTCTTCCCTGAGCCAGAACAGATTGCGAGCAAAGATGTCACGGTCTTTCATCCTTGAACTTATTGCGTTCTGTTGAGTATTCCACTACAGAGTAAACTCTACATTATCACAGGAGGGCTAGTCAGCCGGGCAAAACAGGCCCGGATGAGGAGGACAGAATTTTTCGCGGGAGAAGCACGAGCCCGAATTGTGGCGTGCTGCGAAACATCCAAGGGAGCATTTCAATGACATTGATCGGCACTTTTCGCCGGGCGCTGGTTTGCGCCGGCGTGAGTATCTCGATGCTGGGAGGCCTGACAGCGATTGAGGCGAGCGCGCAGACGCTAAAAGTCGCAACCGCCTACAAGCTTATGACACTCGACCCGCATTATGCGGATCTCAACGAAAACACCTCACTTCTTTCCCATATTTTCGAAAGGCTGGTTTATCAGGACCAAAACATGGAGCCCAAGCCGGGCCTGGCCAAGTCCTGGAAGCGGCTGTCAGACAAACAGTGGGAGTTCAAGCTTCGCGAAAACGTGAAGTTTCATGACGGCTCACCGTTTACGGCACAGGACGTCATCGCCACCGTTGAACGTATCCAGCATTATCTGAAGCCGCCAGGCGGAGGGCTTGCAGCCTATACGCAAGCCATCAGCAAAGTCACCGCGCCAGACGCGCATACCGTTGTCTTCGAGACAAATGAAGCTCATCCGACCCTGCCATTGTCGCTTGCATCAATATTCATTGTGCGACATGACGACAGCGGTTTCAAAGCGACCGACGAGATGAACCGCGGCTCGGCTGTGATTGGTACCGGCCCTTATAAATTCGATAGCTGGCAGTCAGGCGAAACCCTGAAACTGGTTAGAAACGACGACTACTGGGGTGCAAAACCAGCCTGGTCTGAAGTAATATTCCGCATTATTGAAAGCCCTGCCGCCCGTGTCGCTGCCCTGGCGACCGGTGATGTCGATCTGGCTGACTATATCCCGGCACGCGATGTCGAAATGCTCAAACAGCGCGGCGCAAAAATTGAAAGCACCAGTGCTGCGCGTTCCAATTTCCTGCAATTTGATATCGGTCGCGAGAAGCTTCCCGGTATAACCGGCAAATCCGGCGCTCCCCTTGCAAATCCGTTTCGCGATGTACGGGTACGCAAGGCTTTGACAATGGCGACAGATCGCGATTTTCTGGCACAGAAGATCCTGATGGGCTATGGAAGCCCCGCCTCCCAGCTTTTTCCGACCGGGTTACCTGGCACCTCCGACCAGCTGTCCGTCAACAAACCTGATTATGAAGGTGCCAGGGACTTGCTATCGCAGGCAGGTTTCAAGGACGGTTTCAACGTCGAGCTCGGCGGTCCCGGAGGACGTTATCCAGGTGACAGTGAATCCCTGCAGGCCGTCGCACAGAACTGGGCGCGCATAGGCGTTCGCGTAAAACCGGCTGTTGCACCCTATTCCGTCTATGCAAACAAGCTGACCCAAGGTGATTACCCGGTCTGGTATGCTGGCTGTTCCGGCGACGCGGTTACGATCTGTCTTGATGCAGTCTTGGCTTCGAAAAATGACGAGCAGAAAACCGGGTCGTTAAATTATGGAGACTATCGCAACGCGGCGTTCGACGAGGCGCTTGCCAAAGCAGAGGACATTGAGGTTGGCCCGAATAGGGACGAGGCTGTCGCTCGCGCCACCGATCTTGTGATGGCGGACTATCCGATTATTCCGCTCTACCATTTCCATCACATTGCGGGCTATGGAAAGCGCGTCGCCTCCTACACAGTTCATCCACGCGGATGGACGACAGCCATGCAAGCCGTGCCGGCGGGAGAGTGACCATGGGACTGATCGCTGCCGTCACTGGTCGTCTCGGACAGGCCGTTGTTCTGCTTTTCGTCATGTCACTGATCGGGTTTATCGGCATTCATAGTGTTGGAAACCCCGTCTTCAACATCGTCAATATGGAGACTGCGACTGCTGAGGATATAAGAAACGCAACGATTGCGCTCGGGCTGGACCAGCCTATCTGGCAACAGTATCTGATTTTTGTGAAATCGCTTCTCACCGGGTCGTTTGGCACCTCGTACATCTACCATCTGCCGGCCTTTTCATTGGTCATGACCAAGCTGCCGGCAACATTCGAACTGGCTTCTGCAGCAATGCTGATAGCGGCGCCCGGCGGTATCCTGCTTGGTCTCATTGCCGGACGCAAACAGGGATCCCTGATTGACCGGATCATTCTGAGATCCAGTGTCTTTGCGATCAGCATTCCTGCTTTCTGGCTCAGCATGGTTCTGATCTTGGCCGGAGCGGTCATGATGGGATGGTTTCCGTCGGGCGGTCGCGGTGACACGGCACAAATGTTCGGCGTCGAGTGGAGTTTCCTGACAGCAAACGGGTTAAAACATCTGGTTCTCCCCGCGCTTTCACTGGCCATTCCAAACATCGCGCTGATTGCAAGATTGGCCCGCGCCGGGACAGTAGAAGTGGAAAATCTCGAATTCATCCGGTTTTGCCGTGCAAAAGGCCTGTCATCCAGCCGGATTCTGTTTCGTCACACACTTCCCAATATCAGTGCGCCAATCGTGACGGTGATCGGCCTGCAATTTGGCGCCATGCTGGCCTTTGCAGTGGTTGTTGAAACGATTTTTGCATGGCCTGGTGTCGGCAAGCTGCTTATCGACTCGATACAGCTTCTCGATCGCCCGGTTGTGATGGCGACACTGACATTCGTCTCCGTCACCTTCGTTGTGCTCAACGCACTCGTCGATCTCTTTCATGCGTTCATTGACCCGCGCATTCGCCATTCTTCACAAAGGTAAGCTCCCATGAAAGCCGAAACGCTCCGGAAGTTCTGGAAGCTCCCTTCCCTGCTTCCCAAAACGCCATCGACGGTCATCTTCACCGTCTTTGTCCTTCTCGCTCTTGCGGCACCGCTTATAGCGCCGCAAAATCCCTACGATCCTCTTCAGATTTTCGCATGGGAGGCCTCATCTCCGCCCGGGACCACGGGAAGCGGCGGCTATGTGTATCTCCTTGGTACCGACGGGCTTGGACGCGATATCGCAAGCACCATTCTATACGGTTTGCGCATCAGCCTCACTGTCTCCCTGATCAGTACCGCAATTGCTGGTCTGATCGGACTGACTGCGGGTGTCACAGCTGCCTATTTCGGTAACCGGGTCGATGTCATCATTATGCGGACAGTCGATCTGTTTTTGAGCCTTCCCTCAATGCTCATTGCTCTGATTGCGATTGTCACACTGGGACCAGGTGTGGACCGTATCGTCCTGGCACTGATCATAGTGCAATGGGCGAATTACGCACGCGTTGCGCGCGCAGTTGCGCTAAGCGAACGCGGGAAATCCTATATCGACGCAGCACATTTGCTGCGATTGCCAACGTTTCGGGTGATATTCCGGCATCTTCTCCCGAACAGCATAGCCCCCGCACTCACGCTCGTTCCGATCGAAGTCGGGCACGCGATCGCACTTGAAGCGACCCTTTCCTTTCTCGGACTTGGTGTCCCTGTCGATCAGCCATCGCTTGGTTCAGCCGTTGCCAATGGATTTCAGTATCTGATGACCGGCCAGTACTGGATCAGCTTTTTCCCCGGCCTTGCCCTGTTCGGGCTGATCGCGAGCGTGAACTTCGTGGGCGAGGATATCCGTCACAGATTTGATCCAAGGAACAACACACGATGACCACGGATTTGAACACCAACCTGCTGGAGATCAGCAATCTCTCCGTGCAGTATTCTACGTCAAGTGGACCAATTCCAATCCTGCACAATGTCAGCACAGTACTCGGCAAAGGTCAGATCCTCGGCATAATCGGCGAATCCGGTGCAGGCAAATCCACTCTGGGGAATGCTGTCATCGGATTGCCTGGAGCGCGGTTCAAACAGACTTCCGGTTCTATCCGGTTTGCCGGACAAGACCTTGGCGGGATCAATACGCAGAGCGCGGAGCAAGCAAGAGGAAGGCGGATCTCGGCAATTTTTCAGGACCACACGGCATCACTTGATCCGTTGATGAGTATTGGCGCCCAACTGGATGAAACAATCAGTCTGTTCTATCCAAGGCTTTCCCGTCATGAGATCCGCAAACGCGGGATTGAAATCCTGGAACGGGTTGGTATTCCGCAACCGGAGCGGCGGTATAATGACTATCCTCACCAGTTTTCCGGCGGTCAGCGGCAACGCATCGTAATTGCCATCGCCCTGGCAGGATCCCCGGAGGTCATTATTGCTGATGAGCCAACCTCTGCGCTTGATGCAACCGTGCAAAAACAGATCCTTGTGCTCCTGCGCAAACTCGTCGACGAAACCGGTGTGTCAATCATGCTGGTTACCCATGACATGGGTGTTATAGCCGAGATCGCGGACAAGGTTCTGGTGATGCGTCACGGACGTGTTGTCGAGCAAAACCTGACCAGCACCATTCTGGATACACCACAGGATGACTATACGCGCAGATTGCTCGCTGCTGTTCCGCGGTTACGCGTATCCGGTGGTGATACCCGATCCGATATGGTGGAGTCTTCAAACAGGGTTGATGCACCAGGTGCGGACATGAAACAGGCCGTCGATATTCTGGTAGCCAGAGACGTTTCGAAAAGCTTCCGTTCCGCAGGATTACCGTGGCCTTTCTCTCGACCCGCACCTCAAAAAGCGCTGGACCAGGTTTCGATCAGACTTCAACGCGGCACCATTACCGGCATCGTTGGCGAAAGCGGCAGCGGTAAGACAACCATGGGGCGGATCATAGCTGGGCTCGAGACAGCAAGTGACGGCGAGATCGTCATCGATGGATCAAAATTCGACGTCTCGAAGAAGGGTCGATCGAGCGGACTTCTTGGACGGGTCCAGATGATTTTCCAGGATCCGTCTGTTTCCCTCAACCCGCGCATGACAATCGCCGATGCCCTTGAAGAAGCTGTTCGGTCGACAAACCGCCGTGTCGATCGGCCAACGACGAATTCTGATGTCGGAGAGATGATGGAGAGACTCGGTCTGCCCAGGAGTTTCCTGTCTCGTTACCCGCACCAGCTATCAGGCGGACAGAAACAGCGGATCTGCATTGCACGCGCCTTGCTTGCGTGCCCGGAGATCATCGTTGCCGACGAACCAACCTCGGCACTCGATGTCTCGGTTCAGGCCGAAATCGTCGGGCTCCTGAAAGAGCGGATCGTGGAAGACGGCATATCGATGATCTTCATTTCGCATGATCTTGCCGTCGTTCAGGATTTGTGCAGCCAGATATACATTTTGAGGAACGGTCGCGTTGAAGACAGCGGTCCGTCGGCAACCGTGTTTTCGCAGTCGCGAAATACCTACACGCGTAGTCTGGTCGAGGCCCGATCTCACCGATTTATCCAATAAAAGCACAACATTCCCGTCAGACGCAACCGGCCATGGGCATTGAACTGACGTTCAGGTTCCCGGAGCCAGTCGCAACACTTACGAAAAGAGGTGAATTATGAGCAACAGCTTCACTGTCGCTGTGACCGGGCAGTCCCTGATCAAGCACGATATCCGCAGCATCTCCAATCCAGCGTTTCAGGATGTCCGTGCAATATTGAAGAGCGCCGACCTGGCATTTACGAACTTCGAAGGTACGATTGCCGGACGCTTTGGTGGCTGGCCTCTGAAAGGCTCGTTTTTCGATTGCAGCAAGCCGGTCGTTCTGGATGCATTGCAGGATACTGGATTTCGGGCTCTGTCGCTTTCCAACAACCATGCATTTGATCTGGGGCCGTCGGGCATATTGTCAACTCTGGAAGAAGTAGAGGAGCGGGGTTTCCTGCACGCCGGTATCGGTCGCAATCGCAATGAGGCTGCACAACCAGGTCTGGGTCAAACAGGTGAGCGCAAAATTGCCATCGTCGCGATGGACGCCGGCCCCGGCCCTGATTTCATGTATGCCGATGACGCAGGCAAAGACCGTCCGGAACGCCCGGGCATCAATCGTCTTGGCACATCGCAGCTCATCGATGTTGATAATGTTACATTCGACGAACTCCGTTCGGTGCGAGAAAAGGTTGGATATACGGAACTTGCCCTGACCAATGACAGTCAACCGAACGACCCATATCCGGTCAATGAGCGAGAGGAAGTCTGCATCGGACGAGCGGTCTTCCGGCGATCGGATGAGTTCCGGCGAAGCGTAAAGATCGACGAAGGCGATCTCAATATAAACCTTCAGGCTATCTCCGATGCCGCTCAGGACGACCGTCTTGTGATTGCCTATCTCCATCATCACCACTGGGCAACGGATTGGCTTCAGGTGCCCGACTGGGTCAGAGGCGTCGCAAAACAATGTATTGATGCTGGTGCGGCGGCCTTTGTCAGTCACGGGGCACCCGTCCTGCAGGGAATGGAGATCTATCGGAAGAGACCTATTTTCTACAGCCTTGGTAACTTCATATTTCACGTGCCATCAGATGAAGGCACATGGCGCGCACCAGAGGTCTGGGAGAGCGTCATGGGTGCATGTTCGTTTGACGATAACAATAACCTGAGCGAGGCAGTCCTTCATCCGCTTATTATCGGTGGTGAACAGGCGCTGGGCGGAGCGACGTTCGAGCAGCGTCTGGTGCCTGAACTGGCGAGAGAGCAAAACGCAGATCGTATTCTGCATCAATTTGCGGAGCGGTCATCCATTTTTGGAACAGACATCGAAATTTCCGAAGGCTGTGGTCGTGTTCGCCTGTGACCGATCCACACTTTGGCACGATCATGCAAACTCCCCGGGAATGGAAATCACACGATATGGATATCAGCAGTGAACTGACGGAGCGGTTTTTCCGCTATGCGGCAATTGCCAGTCAAAGCAACGCCGCCTCAACGCAATTGCCATCGTCTCCAGGACAGATGGAACTGGCGCATTTACTGGCCAGAGAACTGAACCTCATGGGCATTCAGGATGTCATCGTCGATGATCAGGCCATCGTCACCGGGATAAGGCGCGGTACTCACCCCCACGCGCCGCGTATCGGCTTTATCGCCCATCTCGATACGGCAGATGTGGGTCTGTCGGCGAGCATCCGTCCTCAGATACATCACTTCACCGGTTCAGATCTCTGTCTTGACCGGGAACAGGATATCTGGCTGCGCGTTCAGGAGCATCCGGAGATCAATCGATGGGTTGACCACGATATCATCACAAGCGATGGAACAAGTGTATTGGGGGCGGACAATAAGGCCGCAATCGCTGTCATCATGACACTTCTGGCCCGTTTGGAAGGGACCGGCAACTATGGTGATATTGCAGTCGCCTTCGTTCCTGATGAGGAAATCGGCCTGAGAGGCGCAAAGGCACTGGATCTGGAGCGTTTTTCCTGTGACTTTGCCTACACGATCGATTGTTGCGAACTGAGTGAGGTCGTAACAGAGAACTTCAACGCAGCATGTTGCGAAATCATCTTTGAAGGTGTCAGTGCCCACCCGATGTCGGCCAAAGACAAACTCGTAAATCCCGTATTGATGGCGCAGGATTTCATCGGACAATTCGATCGCAAGGACACACCCGAACATACTGAAGCGACGGAAGGGTTTTTCTGGATATCCGACCTTGTCGCAAACGACAGCAGAGCAACATTGCAGGTTTTGATACGCGATTTCGAGGCAGGTTCATTCGAGGCCCGAAAGCAGAAACTTGCAGCAATAGTGGATGTGACGAAACGACAATATCCGTCCGGCAACATCCAGTGCCGAATAACCGACGAATATCGCAACGTCGGTCCGTGTCTTTTGAAGGACACCCGACCGATGGAATTGCTCTTGACGTCTCTCGTTAGACTGAACGTGGAACCTAAGCTCATGGCGATGCGCGGAGGCACAGATGGAGCAGTTCTGTCGGAGCGCGGTATTCCAACGCCCAATATGTTCACGGGGGCCTATAATTTCCATTCCCGGTTTGAGTTTCTACCAATCCCGGCCTTCGTTAAATCGTTCGAAGTAGCAGCCATGATCTGTCGTCTCGCCGCCGATCAATGCGATCCTCACGCGCAATCCCCTTCCACACGAACCGCTCGCCCGCGTTCCAGGCCAATTAAGAATCCTTCTCCACCCCGATCGCCTTCGAACACCAGACCATTTCCATTGGACAGCAATGCGTACAATCGCCCGTGACGATCGAGCATCCTGTAGCTGCAATACAAAAGGTAAGTGCCATGCGATCCGGGTTTCAGCCATCATCCTCACGCGCCCCGATTAAGTAAGCCGAACAGCAGTCTGTTCCTCGCAAGGAATTGACGAACTCTCCCCGGAAAACAAAGTACCGCTTTACTGATTATAGCGACAAACAAAGAAAGGATGCGGCCTAGGCCGCATCCTCGACGTCGCGATGATCGAGCGCCAGAGACATCAGCCAGTTTCTTGCCTCGGAGGCTTTGGAAGCAGCTGTGAAGACTGCCTTCTTGTCGGACTTCAAGACGGTCAGCCAGGTCTTGATGTACCGGGCGTGATCGATCCGCGGCTCAGGCGTCAGGCCGAGATCGCTACACAGGAAGGCTGCGCCAAGCTCGGCGACGAGTTCTTCCATGGCATAGGCTTCAGTGCCAAATCTGCCGGAAAGATCGCGTGCAAGGCGAGTTTTCGAGCCAGACCAGTGAGTGAGTTCATGGCATAGGGTGCTGTAGAAGCTTACGGCAGCGCCGGTAGCGGCTGTGCCGGTAAAGCGGCGACGCTCTGGAATCCGGATGATATCAGCTGACGGGTCATAACAGGCTTCATCGCCGCCTTCCTCGATGATAGCACCTGTGGCCTTCAGGAAGGCTTCAGTCCCGGCAATCGGATCGAATGAAGGCTTTAGCGGGATATAGGTCTGATCGGGGGCGAAACCATCCACCTGGGCGGCATTGAAAACCCGGCTGGCGCGCGCAACCGTGCGTTCAGCCTGCTCGGGCAGGTCCGTCCGATCGTCGATCTGCTCGACATTCAAGGTCTTGTAAAAGACAACGAGGGAAGATTTCTCGCCCTTTCGCACCTGGCAACCGGCATCTTGCCACTGGCGGTATGTGCCCCAGACGTTGGAGGGATACCGAGAGGCCTGCGCGGAGACCCAGAGGCTGACAATGTTCACGCCGTTATAGGGCTTGCGTGATGCGATATTAACGGGGCGGGCGAAACTTCCGGCTGTGTTAGTGATCCAGGGAAGCTGGAATTCGCCTGCGTTCTCGAGAGCATCGACGATGCGATTGGTGATCTCCTGATGGACATCGGGGCTGGATGAAGATGATCTGGACATAATTGTCTCCTTTCGCTGTAGAGACCGCGACCATCGCGGCCTGATGGCGTCCGGAGAGACCGGTCAGAACAGCCCTTGCACCCCGAAGGGGCGGGCGAAGCGAAAAGACGGTGCGAACCGTTGCATGGGATGGGAGGGACCTGTCAGGAAAGCCTGAAAAAGGCAGCTATGGCCGTGGCTCTTTGCGACAGGCGGAATTTGTAGTTAGCAAACAACTCACCGCGTCAATCGGCACGAACCTCGCAACGCTCAGCTCCGGGATAATAATGATTTCTCCGATGAGGCTTCACAACACCTCCGTCACCCGCCTGCCGCCTTCGGGATCGTCCAGCGCGCCTCGGTGAAGCGTTGAAGGCGCAGCCGACAGATATTGGTGATAGTCGGATAGATGCGAGGTGCATCGCCATGCAGGCTCATGTCCAGCTGACACGTGCCTTCCTTACTGGCGAAAATGACAGTCCCGGCGATTGTCTTCTCAATCCCGGCAAGTGCCCTCCGGTCGGTGTGACGAGCACGTGCTTCCTGAAACGAACGCTGGAAATTTGCCAGCGCCATGTCTCAGAACAGAAAACGCCCCTCCTCCCGATCGGTTATCTTTACCGGGCCAGGACCTTTTAGTTGACTGAATCCCCGGAGCGCAGAATGTTGCCATCGGGCTCCAGCAGATCAGCAGGTGAAACTTCCAGAATCTCTGCAAGGGTGGCGACCATATCAATGGTGGGACTATAAATGCATCTCTCCAGTGAACTGACATAAGTTCGGTCAATACCGGCCTGATGTGCAAGTTTTTCCTGTGACAGGCCCCTGGCGTGTCGCAGCACTCTCAAGTTGCGTGCAAATATCTCACGAATTTTCATTATCGCAGTCATGCGCGCTGCGGTGCATTCATCTACGGAGTAAACTCGACAAAACCGAATGACTTCGCTAAACTTTGAGATTGCGAATAGTCATCATGCGCGACCAGTCAAATATTCCCTTCCGACAGATCGGCAGAGAACATGGGCACGGACGGAAATTCGTTTCAAATTTCGCTAGATCGTTGAAAATAACCCTGCATCATTTCCTGCAGGGATCAGAGCACGAGGCGGCGGACCATCAAGACGTCGTCAATTTCTCTACCCTCGTGAATATAAGCGCCGGGAACCCTGCCAACCTCGACAAAGCCTTCCCGTTGATAAAAACTGATTGCCACAGAATTCTCTGCACTTACAGTCAGTTCCAGCTGCCTTACGCCGATATCCCGCGCAAATTTTTCGATCGCGCTGAAGAGTTCCCTGGCAATCCCGCGGCCGCGAAGGTTTTTTCGAAGATAGACCATAACGATGGTTGCACGATGGGCAGATCGAGCTCCTTTTTCCCGCAGCAACCCAATAAGACCAACCGGGTATTCACTCTGAAATGCAATGAACACGGGTTCGTTTAACCGTTGCTGCCAAACTTCAGACGGTAACGCATGCCAGTCCTCGAACGTGCTTGCGAAGGACGCCGGCTCCAGGCAGAGAGCTTCCAGTCGAATGTGGCGAAAAGCATCCACATCGTCTTTACCGACACGGCGGATTATTATGTTTTCTTCTTCCAAAGACCTTCCTCCCGGCCCGTGAGTGCTGTTGCCTCGCGGGTCATTATATGCGGTCGAGTAAATCCTGGCCGGAACATTTGCACCAGAGTTCATCACCCGTGAACCCTGGAAGATCGGCACTTGCCTCAGCCAGTGTCAGTTGCCCGAACCTCTGGAGCAGCGAGGCGAGTGTTTCGGGGTTCTCGGCAACGAAAAACTGCCATGGAGTAACGCAAACCGGTGCAATCGTCCGATGTCCCCAGACACTGGGTATGGGATCGGCTCGAATATCCTTTGCCAGTTCGGTATTGCGAGGGGTCGATGAGCGATCCAGTGCCGCCAGTAATGTGCTGCGCATCAAGGGATAGTAAACAACTTGCCGACTGCCTCCCATTGCACGCAGGCCTGGAAGGATTGCGATCACAAGGAACACAAGAAACAGACCAGGGACTATGTCGCCCACCTCCAGCGCATCTGCCAGGGACCGGGAATTGAACCGTATCTTATACGTCCCCTCGTCATTGGATAATGTCGTGCCTTGCAATCTCAACGGCCTGAGCCGTCCCTCGCGTACAAACCAGAAGAAATGCGTATTGAATTTGAACCAGCCTGCCCGGGGTCCATCGTTCAGTTTATCGACCGCCTGCAAGAATGCTGCGATCAATTCGGGAGCATCGATGAAACAGCGCGTTAGCCAGCTATCGGGATCTCTTAGGTGATCTTGTACCAGCAAGGCGACATCTGCATCATCAAGTTGCAGCAAATTGATATCAGGGCCAAAGCAATACTGCCAAAGACGCTTGTTCGCGGATTTGATCGCCTCGGCCGCTGAGCAGAATTCCTGACCGGGAATGATACTTGCCAACCGGTCGAGTGCGGTTTGGTTAACCATGCCATCGGTTGGCTTTAACGCAAAACTGTGCAGAGCATGACGACCGCAAATGCTATATGGTTCCATCTGGCGACGGGATAATCCGAATACATTCACATCCTGTCCATCGATCCGAAGCCAGCCTGGACCCTTTTTCGCTTTCTCTGTAAATTTCACGGTCGAGACTGAATAATTGACGTACCAGTTCTCGCAATGTGCCGTTAGTCCCATCATGCTGAACAAATGCGTGTAGAAGGCATCCGGTTCGATCATCAAATGGCAGTGTGGGCCCGTCTGGATCGTAGGTCTGCGTTGAATAAAGTCGATTAGCTGGTCCGTTTCGGCTCTGCTATATCCGCTCCTGGCAGCGCACCGGCGGAAAAGATTGCATAGCCTGCTGAATCCATCTCTCCTTATGTCTGACTGTGGAGGTTCCATGCCGTCATAAAGAGCATGCGAATAGTCCTTCACCGGGCGGTTCCAATAGTGCGCAACCAGGGGAACAAGACGGTCCAGTGAATGGCGGATGTCAGATGGCGTCGTCAACGGTGATCACCTCTGCCTGGACGATGCGCTTTGAATTTAGTTCTCGGTACTGTCAACGCCAAACCGCCAACAGTACCGACGAACAGCCCGTAGATTGCAATAACGCTGGAAGACGCGAGCCGATCACCGTTCAACCAGATTAATGTATAGACGAACAAGCCGCATCCCGTGGCCACAGTATTAATTACACCCTTCGCGCGCCCAATCGACGCGATGTCGACTGTTCGCTGGATCTGAACGTCCATGCTTATCCGGCCCAGATTGTAAAATCCGCCAAGCACGAGAAGCGTGATCCCTGCAGCTAGTGCATTGGGAAACATCCAGAGTAGAATGAGCCCGCCCCCTAACATCAACAGGCAAAATGGAAGTTCGGGCAAGGGCGCTCTCATCCTGGGCCCCACCGACAAAACCAGGCAAACCAGAACGGCGCCAAGGGCCCAGGCCGATTCCAGCCGTCCGAACAGGAAGGCGTCTCCGCTCAAGACCTTGAGAACATATGCTGCGAGCAATGCATTAATGACAGTTCCAGCACCAAAGACGAGGCTATAGCATAAGACAGCGACACCTTGATTGTTCTCACTCCAGTGGCGAATGGAGATATAGTGCTTCCATTGCCCGTCGCACTTTCCATAAACTGGTCGCAGAAAAGCAGGAAGCCTCATCAGGAAGGTTATGACAGCAGACAGGCAGAAGACGATGCCCAGCGACGAGATTGCCAGATCATAGGGTAGATAATGAAGAAGGAAACCAGAGAAAAGCGCCCCGACAAACGTGCCCGATTGCATCATTAGATAGGAGGCCGAGTTGGTATTGACCGCTCTTTCCTTTCCAGTCAGAAAAGGGATGATTGATTGCATGGCTGACAGGTAGCCACGATCTGCGACGGAAAAAAGCGCAACCGACAAATACAGACCTGGAACACCAGCATCGACGGCCACCAGGAAGCCGGTCAATACCACAATGACGGCACGAGCTAGATCCAGTCCGATTGCGAGGCGCCGACGATCTGTAGCATCGGCAAGGAAACCAATAATCCCACTCGACAGAAACTGGGCCAGAGTGCCTGTCAGAAGCAAAATCGTTACCGAACGCACGCTGTTTGTCGAGCCTAGAACAATCCATGTCATGCAGACAAAGTATGCATTTCGACCGACATTCGAGACAAACATTCCGGCCAGAAAGAGGATTGGCGGAGACCCGTTGCTGCAGGCACCGGACTGACTTTCAGACATTGCCGTCACTGTTCGTTGCAAAGTTGCGAAATCCCGGCAGTTTTATCGAAAACCCGGGCAAGCATTCAGGCAGGATCTCATACATGTACTCATGCGGTATGCATGGTTCACACATTCTTTCGACCAGTTGTCCAAGATTTTCAGCATGATCGCTTGCGGCCAGCGTGTAAAAATTCCCGCTGTTCCATGTCATGCAGGCATAATTGAAATGTTCCCTCAACACGGCGGCCATTGTATCCACAGTGACCTCGTTCAGATTCATGCCGGCAAGAATCTGTTTGTTCTTCTGTTCGATCTGTTCACTTGAAAAATACCGTACCTTATAACCATAGTCTTTTTGTAATTCCCGTCGAATATATTCTGCTGGACTGGGCTGTCGAAACTTTTCGACAAAAAGGAATATTCCGTCTTTCTTCAAATATTGTTTTACAAAGCCAATCTGCGCAGACCGGTTGGGCGAATACATCTGAAAGGTCGTATCTTCGACAATAACATCGAATTCTCCACCCAACTGACTGAGAACAGGATCAGTTTTCAGAAATGACGAACTCAGCCGATGAAACGGTCCATGGAAGAAGGAGGCAAAACGGGGGCTGCCATAGCGGAGGAAATTCTCCTCATTTTCTTTATTGGGACTGCATGACAGGGTCAAAATTTTCCCTTCTCCCAGTTCTGCCAGTGTTCGAGCAAACGTTCCTTCTGCTGCTCCGAGGATGTAATACCCGACTGGCGTTCCTCGATTGCATCTAGCGTATTCCAGTAAAGCATCGCCCAGCCTGATCTCTTCCTCGAGACGATAAGGTATGCTGCTGAAATAATGCGGATCGAATTGCCCCCATAAGGCTCGCTGCGTTTTTGCGAACCGGATCAGGCGAGGATCATGCTCGAGCAACCGTAGATCAATACGGGGAAATCGTTGTGGTATGCCCGATTTTCCGCCGGCGGTTGCCGAGAAAAATTCAAACATTTCATTTAGCCTCGGCGCGTTCTCGCATTCGTCATAAAAGTCTGTCGGTCGTTTGGGCATTGCAGTCCCCTCCTCGACTTACTCCAGAAAGCGCATCGCTGTTGATCAACGGCGTTGACCAGCCCTTTGCGGATCCATTGTCGATAAAAACAGACCACCTCATGCCTGTCGGCACCAGATGCAAATTTGCACCTGATGGTGAAGTCGATAAACTCACCATTCTTGTTCAGAAAATTTCACATAAACAAAGCATTATAGAGTTAACTTAATGCAAAGACCGAGAGGTCAGCTCTTCGCAATACAATTATCGCAAGTTCTACCATTTTCTTAATGTGGAGCGAATGAAGTTAGCGACCGGCGTCACCTCACCGGCCCGTTACCGCCTATCCGTTTAATCCCCCCACTCATCGTTCCATGGTCGAAATTTGACGAACAGACGCATCTGCTATCAGTCGATTATTAACCGGCTCCGGTTGCTCGCTCTTGGTACTCAAAAAGGTCCTGTCCAGATTGCCAACAGGGTTGCTTCCGCACTCAGGCGAGAAGCGGTGACGATGCAAATTTGTCCAGTCGGCTACCTTGCCGCGATGATTAGCAGGAAACCCTGAACAACGCCTTCGAGCACGACCTCGGCCTTGTGGTCATCAGTGCCCTGGAAGCAGGAAGCAACCATCAGATTTAACAGTGTTGAGGGATTGCCTGTCAGGATCCCGGCTTGAGCAAAGCGTTTGTCATAAATACCCCGACGCATTCTCCATTAAGCGAATTGCGTCGGGGTTTGATAAAACGAGTATATTCACCCTGGCGGATCAAAGGCCGGGTTTACTTGTCTTCAGGCTTTACCCAGACGTTTGCGCAGTTCAGCGTTTTCGGCCCGCAGCTTGTTTGCCAGTTCCTTACGCAGTGCAAGGTTTTCTGCTTCCAGATTGATCAGAGCTTGCAAATCGTTAACTGGTGAACCCTTTGCCGGTGCTGGCTTTGCTTTTCCGGTCGCGTTCTTCCAATTATAATAGGTTTGTTCGCTGACCTCCAGTTTCTGCAAAGCAGTTTTCAGGGTACTGCCGCTGCTGGTCGCTTTCTCCACCGCCGCAAGAAGTGAAGCTCGTTGAGTGGGCGTATATCTTTTCACGGTGCGCGTGGCCGGCTCTGTTTTGGATGCAGCTTTCTGAACGCTTACAGTTTTAGATGCCGGACCGGACGATTTTGCAACTGACGCGGCTGCACTCTTGGCTGACTTGGTATCAGACTTTTTGCGCGTTGCCCTCACCTTTGGCTTCGCGACAGCCGTTTTTACAACTTTGGTTTCAGTCGCATTCTCACTAACGTTTGTATTGTTTTCGTCAGCCACGATATGTCTCTCCTGAGCTAGTATCCGTAATGGTATTCCGAGTATGAGCATATAAGACAATGCATACTGTAACAATAGGGACTGCATATCTTTAAGATTTCCTGATCGTCCGGCGGTAGTGCTTGCTTGTCTACCATTGCGAACGTCTTTGAGAATTTGCCCGGACTATGAGGATGGTGGAAGAAGTCAGCCGATAGTCGGACCGAAACCCTGTAGCGGTCGCAACAGGGTGTGCTGTTCAAGCGAAACTGGCAGCAACGTACAAGCAACACGATATCCGCATTATGGCCAGAGACTGATCGGTTTGCTGCGACGTCGTCAGGGTCTTATACGCCGATCAATGTGGAAGTTGCCGCGACGGTTTCACGGGAGAAACAGGCTCCGCCACGTCATGTACTTTTTCTCAGGCACAGCCCATCGCACAGTCTCGAGAACAGTGACGTGATACCGGGAAATACGGTGCTTTCCGGGGTCCCATGGCCATTTCTTGCGCCATCATGTTTCACCTTTTGCATTTCAGACAACTTTCTATCGTGGGCCCAAAACACAAACTCCGATTATCGCCTGAACGGGCACAACCGGAATTTCATTCAATCAACAGCCGTTCCCGTTTCGCCCAAACTGATAATCGCGGAAAGCTCTCAACGAACATGACCTTTCTAACACTGATTGAAAATATCGCTTTCTGCGGAACGGATCATTGTCTTGCCTGGAGGGAATAACGAACAGCGGCCAAAGGCATTAATATCGCAAGAGATATGGTCGAAGCTGAGCTACGGTCCACCCTCGATTAAAGGATCGGATAAACAATATGTTGAAGGACCATTTTAAGGGGACATATCAATGACGGCGCCTTTGTGTTACTGCCCCTTCGACAAGGCAGCAATCTCACCAAACGCCGGCAACTCATGGTCACCTATCCCTTTCCGCATCTCATAGAACCAGTAGCATGAACCGTGCGATGTGCCGCCAATTCCGTGCACTTTTAGTTTTCGGCTGTACCACCAGACCCGGAAGGTACTCTGGCGCGGTAACAGGTCTGCTTTTCGAGGGACCTCCAGTTGACAGATCAGCAAACTGGAGGCCTTTATTCACTCGAAACCGGTCAGCCGGAGGTCTGTTCGCAGAATACTGACAGCTGTCGGCGAAAGCTATGGTTCAAACGCAAGCCGGGTTCCGGTTGACCCGGGCGTTTTCACGAACTAACTGCGGACAATATTCTCGCACGTCAGTCAGCCTGGTTTTCGGACTGACGGTTGGAGTTTTACAACGAGCCGGAACGGAGATCTAATGAGCGCTTATGTTGCCCTGTTACGCGCGGTGAATGTTGGTGGAACCGCCAAATTGCCGATGTCCGAGCTCAAAGCGATGTGCATTGCAGAAAATTTCGAAAATGTTCAGACCTATATCGCAAGCGGTAATGTCGTTTTCTCGTGTGAGCAAACCGAGCTGGAAGTCAAAGCAGCGCTTGAGAAGCGCCTGACGACCTATACCGGCAAGCCGGTCGGTGTCATGGTCCGTACAGCCCGGGAAATGGCCGACATTGTCGAAGCAAATCCATTCCCCGACGCTCCGCGCAACCGAACCGTTGCTATTTTTCTGGATGCATCACCGTCTGACAACACGCTGGAAACAGTGAGCGGACGAAAGGATGAAGAAATCATTCTGGGCAGACGAGAAATCTATGTGGCATATGGCGCAGATATGGGACGATCGAAGCTTAGAATTCCAGCTGCAGCAAGTGGCACGGCCCGAAATATCAACACGATCACCAGGCTTGCTGACCTTTTGGCATCGATTTAAATCGGGGACCGGTCACATCCGCTTACGAATACCGGATAAAGAAACCGACTGCCCGATGTCTGAACAAGACAAACATGCCACAACAATGTGTAAATGAAACGATACAGCGTCTAACTGTGCGATCGCACTCCAGTCGCATGGGTGCACCGGAACGTGCAGGAGATTCCGCAAAATAATGGCATCTTTTACTGCACATATTCAATGAAGAGCCGGCTCATTCCCTGCCTGTGAAAGGCTCAATTTATAACAGGATGGTACCTCAACTATCATTATAACAAGGGATCTATTCTTCTCTGTCTCTGAGAAGACAGGTCCTCGATAACATATCACTTTCCAACTCCCGCGCGAACATTGGCTGCTCGTTTTTTTCTTTTGACGTCCGTTCACTCTGGCCTCCATTCAAACCGGGTTTACCTAACCGGGCAGGATGTGTTTTTATAGGCACCGACAGGAGGCAGAAATGGTGTCGGATCAATTGAGCAAATCGCTTCGAATAGCGTCATCAATTGCATTGAGTGGCATGGCGATCGCATTGCCGATTGCCATCCTTCTCACAGTCCTCGTGCAATGATCACAGCACACGGTCCTTGTGCGAGCTAAGATGCCGGTAACCGCAAAAGCCGCCGAACGCACCTGAACCATCAGCGCCGACAACCGTGGTTCAGGACACTCGGTACTTTAGGTGGTCCCGACAAGATGGTCGACAGCGGTATTGTTGGTTTTCGGGGACGCCGCATCTTCGGTTGCCGCCAGCCGGTCATTTTCTTCTCGGCCCCGATCTTCCCGTGCCGCGGCGATCAAGGGAATTCAACCGATCAGAGCGTGGCGGGCTGCAGGGACAGCCCGCCATTTTAACTAGGGTTTGTGAACTGCGACAAGAAGCATCATGGGTCTCTCCAGTTCCTCAGCGAGATCAGGGTTCTCTTCAATCTGGCTCGTGGTTGGCGCAAACTCCTCAATATGGTCGATTACGAATCCACTTTGAATAAGTGCGTTTATCGTCGTTCCCATTGTTCGGTGGTATTTCAAAACACCGTCCGCAAACCAATTGGTGCGGCGTTCCCCTTCGATTGAATAACCATTAACCGGCCATGTCTTTCGTCCGTCGGCATCGTCGAACCATCCGGGCTGTGACGCTGCCATGAAGATCGGATGCTCGATAGTGAATACCAAAGTGCCACCGCTCACCAGAGCCTTATAAATCATACCGAGCAGACGACTGAAGTTCTCTACATAATGGAAAGTGAGAGCGCTGTAGATGAGTTCAAAACTGTCGGCAGACAACTCTAGTGTTTCGAGATCGGCGATGCGGTAGCTGATCTGGCTGTCACTCGTATCTGCCCGTGCCCGACCGATCATTTTCTCTGACAGGTCAATACCCGTAACAGACGCGGCACCATTCTGGCGCATCCACCGTGATGTCCATCCAAAACCGCAGCCGAGATCAGCAATGCGCTTGTCACGCAAGGGAGGCAGCATAGCTTTAATAGCGCGCCATTCCGGAGCGCCTTCCAGGCCCTACACCTGCCTGGGGAGTTGACTATACCCGGCGAAAAACGTCGGATCGTCGTAGATATTCTGTGCCATGTTCAAATCCTTTCAAAGATTGGACGAGGCACCAGCCGAACCGAAACACCCCGTCCATGAGGGCGAGGCCGGTAGTGGCAAATCGCTTGATCAGATCGTGCGCTTGACTTCCCGGCATCCCGCAAATGAGATACCGGCCAGGCGAGAGACAATATGGGTGTCCTTTTCGATCATGCCCTTATCATCCGTAATGGGACTGGCCAAGTCAAGCTGTTTGAACGGGTTCACTGTAAGTCTCGGGAAGTCCGTCACCCGAAGTGCACCCAATTACCTGCCGGCGCGTGGCCACAACGAATAAATAGCGTTATGCCCCTGCTATTGGTGTCACCGTTGACCGTAACGCCTCAATTGGCAATGAAAGCCCACACCGCGGCACAAACTCCTCCTGCCGTGCATGAGATGCAACGATCTCATAAAATTGCTGCTTTTGAGAAACTTCAAAAGATGCAGTGTGATTCAATACAAAATCCTGCCGGCAATTTCAATCATGAGGGCTGCTGATAGCTACGTCGACATAAATTTCGTGGCGCAGAACGCACTCGACATAAATCTTGCGATCCCAGTCTGATTTGTTCTTGATGTTAAAATCCTTCTGGCCGGGTGCCATGTCGTCTGGATAGCAATCCCACCATAAAATCTTTAAACACCCGTGCACTGCGACGCTGAAACCTTGTATTAATCATGACATGGGCACTCCGCCGGTTCCTTTGCTCGCCATTTGGAGAATGGGGCAATTCCGGTGAATTGTTTTTACGTATCAATTCGTCCGGCATCTGACGCTGCAACCTTAACCACATCAGTTTGCTGGCGGCTTGCCTTTAGCGGATATTCCCCTGCAACAGTTGAACACTCGAAACTTTCTTCAAGCTCTCGCTCATGCAGCCCACCGTATATAAAACGTAGGATGTTTTCGCATCCATATCCAGCAGCGGATCGCCTGATGAATAGTCATCTGACCGTCGCTTCCGATGTCGGACAACCAACACTCCGATCAGTTGCATCATCCAATTCAGATTATGTTTTTCAACTTCTGTTTGCCTCGGGTTGAAACGCTTTTGACGCGTGAATATTCGATGGATCCGTTAGTCCATACTTCCAGACGGTGGTTTTTTGCCAAATGGCCAGAAAACGTAAATGGCGCAGCTTCTACTGCTCGTTCCTTTTTCCTATGACATGGTTTTTAAGAGGTGTGCGCATTGGCTGGTTCCCTGTAACAGCTTCGAGCGTGAAATCTGGAGTGTAAATGACTCGCCCCCTATCGCTTAAGAGTGCCCTTGCATGGGTATCTGGTTTCGTTGCGTTTGCGTTCTTCGCGTCGCTCGCGATCTGGCTATACGCATCGCAATGGCACCCCTCGATCAAACAATTTCCAGAACAAGGTATCGACGTCTCTCATCACCAGGGCCCGATCAAATGGCAAGCCCTATCGGGGCAAGGAGTAAGCTTTGCCTACATCAAGGCCACCGAAGGCGGAGATTTCAAAGACCGTTTGTTTGCAAAGAACTGGAGCTCTTCGAAAGAGGCACGCATAAAGCGCGGCGCATATCATTTTTTTACGCTTTGCCGCTCCGGATTGGAGCAGGCGGCAAACTTCGTCGAAAGCGTTCAAATAGATCCTGAGGCTTTGCCGCCAGCAGTTGATCTGGAATTTATGGGCAATTGCTCGAACAAGATGTCGAAAGAGATGCTCCACTCCGAACTGGCTGATTTTTTAGGCATCGTTGAAACCCGCTACCAAAAGAAAGCTGTGCTTTATCTGACGCAAGAATTCGATGAAGCATTCGGGATAAGTCTGCGTTTTGATCGACCACTGTGGTTAAGAAGCATTGTTCGGGAACCGCGATTTGGCGCGCGCCCATGGCAGATCTGGCAGGCTTCCAACTTTCGCCGCCTTGACGGGATCGATGGCCGCGTGGACTGGAACGTCCGGCGTTAATTCAAAATGTGCGCACAATCTGAGCTGAACAATCCTCTAATCGATGCCCCGGAGTAACTGGTAACGTTGCCCCTTATTACGCGCGTCGGCAAATCGACTGCTGCATCCGACGAGACTCTGACGGGAACGGATTTTGTATACCTGGCCTGCTCACCCCTGGTTTGGGACAAGCCGGGCCAACCATCGAACCTCCAGGGCCTCTGTTTCAACTGTTCAACTGGACTTACTTCACATCCAGAAAAAGCCCATAGCGGTTGATTTTGCATGATGGAGCATATGTGTGTGGTGCTCCGTTCAAATTATCCGAAGCGGAATAGTAAGGTCCCAATCAAGAAATTTCTTTGGCGCATTCGCATTGATGTCAAATCGCCCGTACGTCCATCCTGTTGAAGGGCGCTTCGGACCATACAATATGTTCCTCTCCCCTCTGGCCCCGCCGGAAAACATAGTGCTGCTATCACTCGTTTGGAGAGGCAAAGCCGGATCGAGGCGTCCAGCCAGCATTCCCCTGGAGTTTACAACAGCAGTACATTTAAACTGCGGAGAATAGATCCGGGAGAAACAGAACTGCACGCCATTTCTGCTATTGGCCTTAGCAGCGAACGGCTGGCTTGTCCCGGATCAGGAATCATGATTGAAGCATCCGCTTCCGGATAAGGTTGCTTTTGTATCGGGCGCCCGACTGTTTGGTGTTTTGGCCTGGCTCAATTGGAGTGAATGAATAATGGTATGTAACCACCCAGAGAAAACTCGCCGTCGAGCCCGCAATATAGCACGCAACCTCGTATTCTTGATCATAACGGTTTTCACAGCACAGACCGCTTTAGCCGAAGACGACGAATTTACCCCCGGGAAACTCGATCTGGAAAAATTAATTGAATGTCGTGCACAGGTCCCCGACTATAATCAACTCACAACGTGGATGCAGGCAGAACCCGACGCTCTGAAACTTCTGGGTTGGAGCCGTACTGAGAGCGGTAATCCCTTCCTTGAGCAGTATAAGCTGGATAAACCTGTAAAAGTTTTTGGCTCAGAGACGATGGATATCGCTTTTGCAGGCAACGGTCTCCTTGCAGTGCTTGATGACGGCAGCGCGTCTGCCCTGGCAAAACGGCTAGAAATCCCGGCACTCATTGATAGTCCCGCCAAGTTCATGGGTGAGCGGGTAGTTGCGGAAAATACCGACGATACCGACGAGATGATTACCGTGAAGACGCGGATCAGTCTCAATGTTTCAACAGTGGAAAGCCATCCGGGGAAGGTGCTGGCGGGCTGTTCCTACAGTTTCAGTCTCGACGTGAAGGAGTGATCAAGAATCAGGGGCCCCATTTAAAATGGCAAAGCTCGTGGTCTCTCGTAGCCGGACCTGAAAAAGCAGTTTCGCGCAGCCGTCAGGGTCGCACTTCTGTTGAGGCGGAACCGTGAGGGTAGAAAACTTTTCCGAAGATCGACTACGCCGCTCTCCGGGTACCTGGCGGTCCACTTGCCGGCATGTATCGCTGTTTCTCTTAAAGCTGACAGGATATTTCCATTCGGTCCGATCGGGCCATGCCTTGGAAAACACGACTGCCGCTGGACCTTTCGTAAGCCACTATCATATGGCTACTTTTTCGGCTTACACTGACGCTCCCGCTTCTTTTAGCTTGTTTCGAGAGAACGCAGGCACCGAGCGATTGTCAAAATTCTTTTTGAAAGGCTGTTTGCATGAATGAGTGCAATGTGTCGAATACCGCCGCGCCAGTTTTGGAAACAGAACGGTTGATTTTGAGCGGACATGGGGCGGAAGATTTCGGACGGCTCACCAGCATATGGGCGGAACCTTCCGTGGTGGAGCATATTTTCGGCAAGCCATCGACCCCTCGGGAATCGTGGATGCGTCTTTTGGCTTATAGTGGGCTATGGCCGCTTCTGGGTTTCGGTTATTGGGCCATCCGCGAGAAGGCGACGAGCCTTTATATTGGTGACCTGGGTTTTGCCGATTTTCACAGGGACGTGGAGCCGTCGCTAAGGGGCATTCCTGAGGCCGGATGGGTGCTTTCGCCGTCTGCACAGGGAAAAGGCTATGCATCAGAAGCGCTTACTGCCGCATTAGCGTGGCTGGAAGCGCAGAACCGATTTGAACGCAGCGTCTGTCTGATCTCACCCGTCAATCTCGCATCTATTCGCGTGGCAGAGAAAGCCGGATACTCTGATGCAAAGAAGGTGTTAATGAACGGTACAGAGACTCTGTGCTTTTCCCGTGCACTCAAGGGCTGCCATAGGTGAGTTCTATTATCCTTTTGATCACCGATTTAAGATCGTCGTAGCTAATGACACTCTTATTGAGCAAATCTCCTTAGGGTTGATCGATCACAGTCATTGGTCAGATCACATAACGAGTAATACCCGAGCGGATCGTGGCCCCTCGTACCCGGATTTGGAATCCGAATAACCTCTGTTCTCGACAGCCATACCGTATTCGACCCCAAGCCGGTCATCTCTTGCCAGTCAAGTTTCCATCAACGCAAGGGCAACACTGGAACCGATTGTTTTTCTGCTCTTGCCTACCTGCGATGCCTTAGCGCATCCACAATGATCTTGAATGCTGGCGAGTTCTGGCGACGAGTGGGATAGTAGAAGAAATAGCCATCAAAGAAGGGTGACCACTCATCAAGAACTCTGGTCAGTTCACCGGAAGCGATGTGTCGCTCTACGATATTCTCCGGGACATAAGCTATTCCATAACCGCTCACTGCGGCATCTATCATGGCATAGGAATTGTTGAAAGTGAGCTGGCCGTCCACGCGAACGCGCAGTTCCTGGCCACCCTTTTCGAATTCCCAGGCATAAAGGCCGCCGGCAGTTTCGTGGCGCATATTGATACAACGGTGGCTGACGAGGTCTCGCGGGTGCGCAGGCACCCCATATTCGGCCAGGTAACCTGGCGAGGCAACTGCAACGAGGCGCCAATCCGGTCCGATCCTGACCGCAATCATATCCTTCTCGAGGCTTTCGCCTAACCGCACGCCAGCATCAAAACGCTCCTCGACGATATTGCGGAAAGTGCTATCAAGCACCAGTTCGACGCTGATATCAGGATATTGCTTGAGCACGCGCTTCAACTTCGGCCATACAACGCTCTCCAGAGCGTGGTCGGAAAGTGTCAGCCTGATCGTACCGGATGGCTTGTCGCGAAACGCCGTCAGCGCCGCAATCTCATCTTCAATCTCGGCCATGCGCGGGGTTATGGTCTTGAGCAACCGGTCGCCTGCTGGAGTTGTGGTAACATTCCTGGTCGTGCGCGTCAGAAGGCGTATACCCAAGCTGGTTTCAAGCTGCTTGATGGCATAGCTAAGCGTCGATTGGGCGACGCCGATCCTTGCTGCTGCCTTGGTAAAGCTCCGTTCTTCGGCGACAATCCTGAACCAGGTCAACTGGTTGAAATCCGTTTTCTCCATGTGTCCTCTTCAATTCTGCACACCGAGATTAATCGATCAAGTCGATTGATCCAATCAAATTACAGCGGGTAATCGGTCCGTAGCAGATCAGTTATATCTGTTTCCCGATTTCAAACATTCAAACCGGAGCACACGAACGATGGTTTCCGCCGTGGATAATGTCGGCAGCAGACCCGCTGCCTGGGGCGCCGTCCTGTCGATGGCCCTATGCGTGGCGATGCTGATCGCCTCGGAATTCATGCCGGTCAGCCTGCTAACACCGATGGCCGAAGGGCTGCACGCAACAGAGGGGCAAACGGGACAGGCTATATCCATAAGCGGTTTTTTTGCCGTTGTAGCGAGCATGCTCGTCACCACTGCTGCTGGAGAGCTGAACAGGAAATGGATATTGATCGCGATGACAGCCCTGATGCTGCTGTCGTTAGTGCTGGTCGCGATCGCACCGAATTTCCTTTTGCTGATGGCTGGTCGTGCGCTGCTCGGCATCTGCATCGGTGGCTTCTGGGCGTTGGCCACAGCAGTCATCATGCGCCTGGTGCCAGCAGAGGACGTACCGCGCGCACTGGCTTTGATGTATGGCGGGCAAGCCATTGCTGCCGCGTTTGCAGCACCGGTCGGCAGCTATCTCGGCGGTTTGTTCGGTTGGCGTGAGGTGTTTTGGGCATTGACACCTATCGTTGCCATCAACCTCATCTGGCATGCAGTAGCGCTTCCGTCACTACCTGCAAATCAGAAACAGGATTTACTTGCGATGTCTGGCCTGCTGAGGCGTCCTTATTTCAGGCGCGGTCTGCTTGCTTGCATGCTGTCCTGGGGCTCGGCCTTCACGATGTTCACCTATCTGCGTCCGTTTCTCGAGCAGGTCACGCGGGCAGATATTACCACGCTGTCGTTTCTCTTGCTGCTTCTGGGCTGCGCCGGCTTCATCGGCACGTGGGCGGCCGGTCGGTTCCTCAAGGGAAACGTCGCCCCTTTTCTGAAGCTACCCGCCCTCGTCATGGGCTGCGCCACCGTTGGACTTCTGCTGTTTGGATTCTCGGTTGTTGCAGCAGGCCTCTTCATGACCATTTGGGGGGTGATGAACACCATGTTCTCGGTTATCTGGATGACATGGATGTCACAGAATGCTGACGATGTACCAGAGGCGGCTGGCAGCCTGATGGTCGCCGCGATTCAAACCTCGATCTTGCTCGGAGCGATTATCGGCGGACTGCTGCTGGATGGCATTTCGATCGAGGCGACGTTTATCGGCAGCATTGTTCTGGCCTTGTTTGCGATCGCCTTGATTGGCAATGGACAGCGCCTGCTGAAACCGGAAACAATTTGACATGGGCCGATCCGCATCGATTTCACGACGTCGCATACTGGCGACCGGTGCCGCAAGCGTTGCCCTCCCTACGCTTCTCTATCTGCTGTCGGACAAGACCCAGGCCCACGAGGGAGTCACCATGCGTCTCAGACTAGCTTTCGCCGGTCAGAATCTCACGGCGACACTGGAAGACAATGCAGCGGCACGCGAACTGTTCGCGATGATGCCGCTTGATCTCACTATCGACGATTACTCGACCAATGAGAAGATCGCCTACCTGCCGTGCAAGCTAAGCGATGATGGCAGTGCCCGTTTCGAAAACGAGGCTGTCGGCGATCTCTGCTATTACGCCCCTTGGGGCAATCTGGCGATGTTCCACCGCCCTTACAGTTGGTCGCCGGGACTGGTTCGACTTGGCCGGCTGGATCAGGGCGAAAAACCGCTACTCGTGCGCGGCAAATTCCCTCTCCGTGTTCAGTCGCTCATCTGACGCGCGGCAATGAATGCTCTCACAAAACCCCAGGGAGATCCTGACATGACCCGAATAACTGACCCTGAAACCGCACTCCACCATCAAGACTTACCTGATACGGACCGTCGCAATCTGCTCAAGCTGACTGGTGCAACTGTTGCCGTTCTTGGCGCAGAGTCATTTCTGAAATCACCTTCCGCAAGTGCCAAGGGGATGCCAGAGGAATGGGACAAGGTTTTCCCCAGGAGCGAAAAGGTCGACCATCAGAAGGTGACCTTCAAAAACCGCTATGGCATCACGCTGGCTGGCGATCTCTACCTGCCGAAGGACCGTACGGACAAACCTCTGGCAGCCATTGTCATCAGCGGCCCATTCGGCGCAGTCAAGGAACAGTCTTCCGGGCTCTATGCGCAGACCATGGCCGAGCGTGGTTTCGTCACGCTGGCTTTCGACCCGTCCTTCACGGGCGAAAGTGGTGGCGAACCTCGAAATGTCGCTTCTCCTGATATCAACACCGAGGATTTTATGGCGGGTGTGGACTGTCTGGGTCTGCAGCCTTCTGTCGACCGCGAACGCATCGGTGCAATTGGCATCTGCGGATGGGGCGGCATGGCACTGAACGCCGTGGCTGCAGACAAACGCGTCAAGGCTGTCGTCGCCAGCACGATGTATGACATGACCCGCGTTATGTCGAAGGGCTACAACGATAGCGTGACCCTCGAACAGCGCACGCAGGCACTTGAACAGCTCGGTCGACAACGCTGGATCGACGCCGAAAAGGGTGCTCCGGCCTACCAGCCGCCCTATAATGAATTGAAGGGTGGAGAGGCGCAATTCCTGATCGATTACCACAACTATTATATGACACGGCGCGGATACCACAAACGTGCGGTGAACTCGGGCAATGCATGGACGATCACGACGCCGATGTCATTCATGAACATGCCGATCCTGAGCTACATCAAGGAAATTGCGCCGCGACCGGTGCTGTTCGTGCATGGCGAAAAGGCACATTCGCGCTATTTCAGTGAAACGGCTTATGCCAATGCCGCAGAACCAAAGGAATTGATGATCATTACCGGAGCGAACCACGTCGACCTCTACGACAGGGTTGATTTAATCCCATTCGACAAGATCACCAGCTTCTTCAATCAGCATCTCGCAGTTTGACAAACAAGCCGCATCTATGCCTGACGCAAAGGTGCGGCTGACAATTGCAAATGGGCGATACGGACACCGGTCCAGCCGCTATCCCCGACCGCCGGGCTCCACAGGAGAATTGTCATTCCAGGACCAGAGCACAGGCACACAATTCGGGTGCGTGGACGCACCTCAGCCCAAACTCCAGCGCGACAGTCGCTTTACACAGGATACGGCGTAGTAAAGAGAGAATGCCCAGACAGCGCTGTTCAGAATACCGGCGACAACCAAAATGCCCAAACTGTTTATTTTGGGCTCGCTCACCAGCCATATTATTCCTGTCAACGGCAAACCAAGCACATAACGAATGGTAATCTCCATCACCGAAATGGGTTCGACCTGATCGCCATAGTGACGTGCCAGGCCGTTGGCGGCAATTCGCGCGGACAAAACCACACAGACTGAAAAATGGATGAGCCAGATCCCGAAAACAAAAAATTTCTGCTTTTGCGTCATCGTTCGCGTTTCCGCTCCTATCCTGCCTAGCACAGTCGCGCCATTGCATTATCCTCCGTTGTCTGGAGGCAGGCTGGCATGGTCGCAACCGAAGCGCAGCGGGCAGTAAGACAGCTATACCCTCGTCGGTCTCCAAAACGGCGGCGGGATCGCATCTGCCAAATTTCCCGGCCATTGTACGCACCCATTCATCAGATGTAGCTTGTGAACGACGAGCGCCCAACCTCCCCGCCTGGCTCATCAGGGTAGTTCAATCGAGTATGGTCGAACGGGTTGAGGATTTGCATTTTTGGCCATGTGTGACCACAATTGCTCAAAAGAGGATACCTACAAGGCCAATTAATGGCGAAACACAGCAGAAATCGGCGCAAAGCCACCAGGCTCAGTCTGGAAACCCGACGGCCATTAGACGATGCCAGGTCGGACTACGCCGACGCCCACAATCGCCCTGCTCGATCCAGCTGCCAAAGCATCGCCTTGATTGCCCGGCTGATGCCCTGCAGTTTGGGCCAGAAGAAACGTGTCTGGGCGTTTCATCACACATCGAAGGAGCGCGCGTGAGGGCCATTATAGCAGCGCTAGTCGTCACATCGGCATTCTGCATCAGCTTCACCGCACCTGCCAAGGCAGACAATGAGGTGGTACGAGGGGAGCCATGCGGTGACCTACTGGCGGATCTCAAACAAGAATCGCCTCATCTCGATTTTCTCGGCTGTCAGGAAGAAATGCGGGAACCTGTGCGAGCACAAGTTGCCAGGTATCGGGTAGCGGGCAGTCAGGCTCAGGCGGTCGAGCGACATTTCATGAAGACCGCAAACATGCCTGCCCTGGTTTTCCTGTGCTGCGGTTGGGATTCCGTTGGACCGAAAGGCAGGGACGGATGGCTTCAGGCCGGAGTCGAACATTTCACTATATCGATGCACTCCGACGAAACACTCTTTAACCGCCGTGCCGACTGGTCCCGCATTCCATGGTTCAATGTTACAGTAATCCGCTATCTCGAAATGCCTTGATGGAAAACCGCCGAATTAACCGGTCTCGTGAGAGACATTCCGCTCAAGATCCGAATACGAAATGAATTTCGCATAGAGCGAACCTCTAATCATTGCCACTTAATTGATTGTCCGAGTTTGACTTTATCCAAATCCTGAAGAAGTCGTTTCAGGCGGCACATTAACAATGGAGAATTCGTCCTTCGCCTGAAGGAAATGCGAGGATGGTTATGTCGGATGGCCCACCAGTAGCGGAGACCGACATACAAGATTACGCTGATTTCTTTCGCGATTTACTTCATGATCAGCCACGCACTGATTTGAAACAGGAAATTGAAGGAATCTGCTATCTCCGTCTCAGTCGTACCTATCGTCAGGATTATTCTGGGGTTTGCCTTGTCACCTCTGGCGTCGGGCCTGCTACAGATCATTCTCATGGGCGGGTTTCGTGGATTTCCGATCATCTTGTTCAGCTATCCGCTCGCGTTGATATTCGGAATATCCGCCTTCTGCATTGCCCGATATCTCGGATGGCAGAGTTTGAAGGCTACGCTCCTTGGAGGCGCGGGGCTTGGAACACTCGTGTGTCTCGTTATAGTGGCGCTTGACGGAGGGTATCACGAACGACCTCTGCCGATTATCCTTGGCTTCACCGCACTTGCTGCACATGGCGCAGTCGTTGCAGGGCTATTCTGGTTTATCGCCTTCTGGCGAAGCGGGGCCGGTGAGTTCAATTTCACTGCAGCATAAAGAGAGTTCATGAATACAGTCAGACGGAAAATGACACTGGCAGATTGGGGAGTGACGACCGCTGGGATTGCATTCGGCCTGTTTGCCGGACTGATCATCGGCGGGATGATAATCCTGCTATACAGTGGTCTATGGATGCTCGTGATCCTGGCACTCCCGCTGCTTCTTCTCCAGTTACTGTTTGAGGGATTGCTTGCCGGGCTTGTCGCGCTCTGGCATCGCTGGCGCGGGCGTCCGCCCGAAGCCGAACCTGTAGCGATCACCCCTGCTGTTAGCCCATGGTTGCGGCGCTATAGTTTCACTATCGGATTTGTCATCGGCGCCGTGTATGGTCTGGCCACAATGCCGCCCCTTTAACCGGCTTCCGCCGCATCTTGCATAGGCAGGAGCTCGATCGGATATGAATCTGGCTGGAACGTCGTTTCACCCTCCTCAAGCCAACACCATAGTTATGAGAACGAGGTTTCGGAATAATGCACTGGATTTTCGTGTTTGGCATACTGGTTTCACTGCTTTCTGTTTTTGTATTTTCCTACAAAAACAAACCACCTCAGGGACCCAACCGTTTCGGCGTTACGGCTTTGCCTGTCGATTTTCCGACTGCGGTCCGAAAGTTCTTTACCGGATACTTTGACTTCAATGGCCGGGCTAGCCGCACGGAATTCTGGTATGCGATGCTTTTCTATGTACTGTTATTATTCGTACTGGCCCGGCTCAATCTTCCGGACCTTGTCGTATCGATCCTGCTTGTCATTACAATGATCCCGTTTTTTTCCGTCACCGCACGACGCCTGCATGACACAAACAGAAGTGGCTGGTATCAGCTCGTCTCGTGGTTCATGCCTGTCGGCACGATCGTTGCCCTGCTCTGGTTCAATGAGGAACCCAACGATTAAGCGAAAAGGAAGCAGAATGGGAAAACTGGTTCAGTTGACGATCTGCAACAGTGAAGTGGAGCGCACAGCACTTCTGCCATTCCTGAAAGCATATGGGATATATGCGACTCCACCGGATCAACATGCGCACAATGTTTCGCATTCCCCTGCCCACCTGGGCGGATTTCCCATTTACGTTGTGGATAGCGACCTTAACGACGCCCGGGCACTTCTCGTTACCCTGGCCGCGAGCAAACTTGACCGGAGTGAACCGGGCCCAAGAGTGTGAGAATGAAAATAAAGCGGTCGGTATTTGTTCTTTCGGGGATAGTTGCAGTTTTCCTGCTGGTCTGGCTGGCTGAAATCGTCGCGGCGAACCAGATCGCGCGGCGGGACTTCAGCTCAAATCCTTGCTGGTTCGTACCAGAGGCCCGTCCTGTCCTTATCCCGAAACTGGTAGCTGGTCCGCGCGGGCTCTATGTGCCTGACCCGCTAAGGCAAATCAATCGCCGCTATGTGGGCTTTGGATTGCGCGACCCGGCAGCCCACGCGCCACATTTTGCAGTAGCTGCGCTTGACGGAAAAGGTCGCCCGGCTCTCTGGGGCTGGAGTTATTTAAACCGCGACTTCTGGCAGCTTGATATGGCTCAAAGTCGGGGTGCGCCGGGGCTTGCAGAGTTTATCACCGAGGATGCCATGCTTGCTGCTTGCCCGGACCTCATAGCTCCAATCAATCCCGAGTGCCTCGAAAGATATGAGGTCAGCGAAAGTCGGACCTTACGGACGAGAAATACGCCAGAGCCAGGATCGCGCCCCATAACATTGCTGAAAGCTGTGACACTGCAGTTCCAAAACCCGAAGTAAGTGAGGGACCAAGGAACGGCAAAGCGACGAACATAGCAGCCGTTGCGCACAATCCGGACCACCGCCCCCATTTTCTGAAGAAAAACAAGGCCGCTGGCGGGGCAACAATTGCAACCAGTGCTATCACCGAAAGCACCAGGAAGATGGCTGGACTGGAGACCAACGGCTGTATTGCCTCTTTGGCATATACCACGGAAAGTTCGTCCGAAACCTGCGCGGGAAAGTATTGAGTTTCAATCGCTACAACGATCAGCGACACTACGTAACAGATAATCAGAATGCGGAAACGCGATTTCGTCCTGGCATCATGCATCACGACTGTTTCTTCTTCCTTAGTAAAGCAACAACCCACAAGCCCGAGATTGCGGCTGCGAATATGAAAACCGGTCCACTATAGACATCCAGAAAGCCACCCATCTCCTGATCATAGCCCATATTCCAGATCAACGTCCGTGCGGCGAGAATACCTCCCCCTGTTGCCAGGGCAAGGGCGGCCACGCAGATCAATATGGCGCGTCGGGATGTACCCGAAGCCCAATCCGCCAATCGCCAATAGATAAACCACTGTAGGGGAAGAAATGCCAGCCACAGGATATACTGTAGAATATAACTCCAATCAAAATCATCGATCAAATGCATCGTGAGAAATGCGGACAGGAATCCCGACAAGCCGTTGCAAAGAAGAACCAGCCAATTGGCATAATCATAGAGCCAGGGGGCAGTTCCAACTGCTCGCCAGTAGGGTTGGTCGGAGAACAAACCGAAAAGACCAACCGCGAGGACCAGGGCGCAATTTAATGTAATAACGAAACGTAATGACATGGTTCTTTCGGTAAACTGGACATTGCGCGACAATATGAGCGAAGTAAGGAATGATCAAGATCGGGCCAATATGGGGCCATTTAACGCCGTAGGCAGATGAAGATACAGCGGGAGCCGGCGCGTCCGTGGCAAGAACCCTGTTATTGCCCAGGATCGTGGGGCTCCCTCCAGAAAGCCTTGTCGCTCTCCTTTAACAAATCAAGCTTCGGTTGATTATTCGTCCGAACTGGTACCACCCTCTTGTGCCGGTTCTACCCGGTTTGGTGCTGTTTTCGGCGATGCCTCGACCACAGGCTGATTACTGACATCCAAACTGAGGCCGCTCAAAAGGGATCGGCTGACAAGATCGGCATTGGGCGCGTCGCCCGTTACCAACACCGTACGGCCCCCGTGAGAAGCAGCATCTCTGAGCGCCTCCAGCCGATTGATTTCCATCATGAAGGCCATGGCGTCGGAATCGGTTAGCGTCGTATCGGCACGAAATGCCGCGAGCGCCCGTGCATTGCCTTCTGCAATAATGCTACGGCTTTCCGCGATGCCGCGCGCGGTGATCGACATTGCTGCTGCGGACGCTTCCGCGCCCTTGGTACGTTTTATCTTTTCAGCTTCCCCATCATTCTGGGCGGCTTCCAGTCTGCGCTGGGATGCGAGCACTTCGTTGAAGGCTGAAATCATCTCCGGTGTCGGCCTTGGATCGTCGATCAGCACGGCTCGAATTTCATACCCATAGGCGTTCATGGCGTCATCCAGCGATTCACGAACGGTGCGGGTAAACTCGTCTCGATCAGTGTAGAGCTGGTCGAAGGTTCGCGCTGCCGCAACGGCGCGCGCGTCCGTCGCCACGTAGGATTCGATTTGGGCCTCCGGGTTGTGTAACTCATAGAAAGCCGCTTTGACCGCTGATGGTATGACACGATATTGCAGGCTGATCGGCATCGTCACGAAGGCATTATCCTTTGACTTGACGCCAAGCTGCAGGACAATTTGCCGGGTCTGGAGCGAGAATGGCTTGCGGGCGCGCTGAAACGGCCATGGAAATTTGATCGAAAGACCGGCAGTACGATATCCTGTGTATCGCCCGAAGGTTTCAAGCACGCGCGCGTGCTGTTGCGGAGTAATGACAAATAATGTCTTCACCCACCGCAACAGGATCAGTGCACCGATAACGCCCAGGAAGGGTGAGACTGGTATGTCAAAGCCAAAAAGATTGAATTCCGGAAAACTGTACATGAATTCCCTTCTCGATTATCGATAAGCTCACTAGTGGCGCGGCAGAACTCCTTCTCTTGCGGGGACAGGACGCTACCGCAGCATTCGCAATCGGGCAATACTTGCCTGTCCGAACCTTCTGCCCATTTCGACTGTTTATAAAGTTATCGCAGGACAAGGCGCCGAACAGTTCGCACAGTCCCTCAGCTAAATCGCGCCAGAGCCCTGATTACCTGTTTTACCGAGATCCACCCAATCTGCTTTCCCTTTTCATCGGTAATTCCGATCCGGTCATGCTGTGCAAACAACGGCAAGACATCTTCGCACCGGGCATCCGCAGAAACAAAATGGTCGCAAGATTCATCGATAGATGGGGTCATGATTGCACGGACATGGATTGCACGTGCCTTGTTCACATCGCGTACGAATTCCTCAATATGCTCATTGGCTGGTTTAAGTACAATCTCTTCAGGCTTCCCGACTTGCTGGACAGAACCATCCTTCAAAACCGCAATGCGATCACCGATCTTAAGAGCCTCGTCAAAATCATGAGTGATAAACAGGATGGTCTTGTTCAGGGATTTTTGGAGACTGATCAATTCATCCTGCATCCCTGACCGGATCAGGGGGTCAAGGGCGGAGAATGCTTCATCCATCAGGATAATGTCGGTATTCATTGCAAGCGCTCGGGCAAGCCCTACCCGCTGTTGCTGCCCGCCTGACAGCTGACGCGGTCTTGCATTTTGGTAACCACCTAACCCGACCGTTTCAATCCACTTGTTTGCCTCTTCAAGCCTCTGATGTTTACCGATGCCACGCACCTGCAGCCCGTAAGCGACATTATCGATCACTGACCTGTGTGGCAAAAGGCCAAACTTCTGAAACACCATGGTTACCGTTTTGCGCCGAAACCGTCTGAGTTCGTTCTGGTCCATCGAAAGGACATCATCGCCATTGACGAATATTTCTCCCGCAGTGGGATCTATCAGGCGGTTAACGTGACGTATAAGTGTCGATTTCCCAGAGCCCGAAAGACCCATCACGACAAAAATCTGTCCCTTTGCAATATCAAGGGAAACATCATCGAGACCTATCACATGCCCCGTCTCCGCATGCACCTCGATCTTTGATTTTCCTTCCTTCAGGAGTTTTAGGGCACCTTGTGGATCATCACCAAAAATCTTTGTGACGCCCCTGATCCGGATCGCCATATCTTTTTCAGCTTCCTGGTTCATGGCTGCGCCTCCCTCACTCCGATACTGGTCTGCAACCGTCTTCCGAAAGCCTGTGTGATGCGATCAAATATGACCGCGAGAGCGACGATACCCAATCCCGCAAACAATCCTCGACTAATTTCAAGCCGTCCGATTCCCTGCAATACCTGGTAACCCAGGCCACCTGCGCCAATCATTGAGGCAATTACAACCATTGCTAACGCCATCATAGTTGTCTGATTGACACCCGCCAGAATCGTGGGAAGAGATAACGGTATCTGGACACCAAAAAGCCGTTGCATGGGCGTTGTTCCAAACGCTCTGCTTGCCTCCATAACTGACGGGTCGACTGAACGCAGCCCGAGATCCGTCAGACGGGCAAGAGGTGGCGACGCATAAACAATTGTGGCGATTAGTGCTGGTATCTTGCCTGGCCCAAAAATCATCACAGTAGGAATGAGGTAGACGAAACTCGGCAACGTCTGCATCAAATCGAGAACTGGCATGACAATCTGACGGACCAAAGCAGAACGTGACATCCAGATACCTACCGGTATCGAAATGACTATCGCGCTGATCGTCGCGGCAAGCATCAGTGCGGTTGTAGCCATTGCGTCCCGCCAAAGATCCATAATGCCTAGAAAAAACAGGGAAACCAACACTACAAGCGGTAGCTGCCAACGTCGGGTAGCGAGCCAGGCGGCACCTACCAGAATGATCATAATTACCCACCATGGGGTAATTAGAAGAAGTTTTTCGATCGCATTGAGCAGGAGTAATAGTGGGCGGGCGCCGGCTTCAAAGCTCTCCCCCCAGTTAGCGACCACCCAGTTCAGGCCATTATCTACAGCACGCCGCCAGGGGTTCGTATCGATTAGATCAGGAAACATTTACTTCAATCTGAATAGTTACTTCATCAAAGGGCCGGGATCGTCCGGTTATGGAGATCCCAGCACTGTCCAGCCTTACGTTTTCTACCGCACGCAGGGTTTAGTTGAGACTTGCCTCTACTTTTTCTGCGACTTCGGCGGGCACCCATTTTTTCCACACGTCAGGTTTGCTCTTCAGAAAATTGAGTGCCGTAGCTGCCGCGTCTGCCTTGTTTTCGTCGCCATAAACCAGAAGCTCGCTGATTTGAGCATTCGTCAGCCCAACCTTGGAGAAATAGTCAGCAAGAACCGGAGCCTCATCCTTTATCCACGCAGCAGCACCGACGACCGCCGGGGACGAAGGGTAAGCCGTCACTGCCGGGGGGCTCGTGCAATCTGGATCTGTATTGCAAGCGTAGACATCCGGCTTGGCTTCTCCAAGGTCGAGCTGTACCGTATCAAATTTACCGAGCACAGCGGTTGGTCCCCAGTAATAGAAAAGTATCGGCTCTTTACGCAGGAAAGCGCGGGCGATCGATGCATCAAGAGCACCGCCCGATCCCGCCGAAAACAGGTTCCATGTCTTCTCCATATCAAAGGCCTTAAACAGCGCAGTGGTTGAAAGTTCGCATGCCCAGCCCGGTGGGCAGGAATAAAGTCGACCCTTGCTGGAATCTTCTGGATCCGGGAACAGGTCAGGGCGAGCGATAACGTCCTTCGCGCTTTTCAAATCCGGATTAGCTTCCTGAACATAACGGGGAATGAACCAACCCTCCACGGTCCCGTCTGTAATGGCATTGCCCAGATCAACGACCTTGCCGTTTTTCAGGCCCTTTTCCCAATTGGTCTTGATAACACTGGTCCATAATTCCGGTGCTATTGCTGGCTTGCCGCGCGATAACATGGATGAAGCCGTTGGCACGGTATCGCCGGTAACGACTTCCACTTTGCAACCGAACCCCTTCTCAAGGATAACCGCATGGATATGGGCCAAGGCTGCGGCAGATGGCCAAGTCATTTCTGCTATGTCGATGGTTCGATCTGTGCCGCATGCCGTGTCTGCCAGTGCTGGTCCTGAAAACACTGCTGCCACCGCTAGAAATGCTCCCATTACCAGACATTTTCCGCTTACTGCCATCCTTGTAAAATCTCCCTGATTGAAAATATCTCCAAAGTTGATAACGGCACATCCCCACATGGTCAACCGAAACCGGCAGTCTCCAAATAACAAAACAAATATAACATATGGGATTCTTTATTATTATCCTAATAAATCTTGATATTATGATATTACCATATAGAAATAAAAAATTGTTATATCACGGTTTATAAAAATTCCATCAGTCTCTATAATATACATACAATTATACTTATAATCCATAAATTGCATTGCATAGATAATATTAAATCATACAAATCTTGAATAAACACATGTAATTGTCGATAAAATCCTCAACGCGTTAACCCTCCGATTTATGAAATTGTATTCGACGACAACCACCCGACAGGCCGCAAATGCACGTCCAACTGGATCAAATGGATTCGATTAATCTGTTTTCTCTATGTTGGATACGGGTTGCATCATAACGAATATCAAAACATCTGGAAAAGGCGTACCTCACAACGGGCTTTGACATCAAATGGACCGATCTCGAAGGAAAAAAGCCCCTGCGAAAGGCACCGTAAGTCGACGTTGGAAATCGTGTGACCTCTACCAGTCGAATAGCGAAAGCAACTTATCGGCCAAAAAGGAAAATATCATGTCATTCGACAATCAGTGTCGAGTTAAACGGTAAATTGCCCCCAACCGGATGACGTCGAAGGCAGCTTTGCGCACGTAAGGGGAATGTGATTAGGTTGTCTCGGTTCTATTTCGTTCAACTATTTCATCGTGTGTCGCGCCGCTTAAAGACTGCATGAACTCTTGGATTAGGCGGTCCCGATTAACTGGTGCTTTAAGCCGGTCAGCGGATTTTAGTGCCTCGATCAATTCATCTTTGGCAAGTTCCGTGCAATAGGCGGGCGTTCCAGGCTGTTGTCTCCAGGAGTCCGATATAATTCCGGCGTCGACAGTGTCGAAACCGGTTTCCTCGACGAGCTCCATGATAATCGCCTTGGCAACTGGCTCGTCACCGGACACAGGTATCGCTATGCGTCCGCCTGTCCCCTTCGGGCGGCCTCGTTCGGCCAGAGTGGTCGCCAATGCAGCGTTCCAGGCCTTGATAACCGGAAGTCCAAGTTGCAGTTCTACCCAAATGCTCTCGGGTATACCACCATCGATACCTGAAATCACACCGTCGCGGAAGGGGTAATAGTTGGACGTGTCAACGACTATTGTGCTTCGTGGAACCTTGAGAAACTGGCAGGTTAACTCGCGGTAGCTCGAAAATGGAATTGAAAGAATAATAACCTCGACGTCATCCAATGCTTCCTCTTTTGAAACTGCCGTTGCGCCAAGTTCACGTGCCAGCGCGCGAAGAGAGTCCGGACCTTTTGAGTTTGCAATTTTTACGTCATGGCCGGAAGCTGCCAGTTTCATTCCGAGCGTAGCACCGATATTGCCAGCGCCAATAATACCGATTTTCATAAGAGATTCCTTGAGATATGGGGTAACTGCCGAACTAGACCGGTAGGCCGGATTGTTTGCGCAGGCTTTTATCGAATGCTGCTTCAGGTACCAGGCGGCGCAGTAATCGTATTTTTCCAGCGAGCTTTCCGGCGGTGTAGCGGCGTTTGGGAGAGGTCGCGGTTGCAGCTGTGACGACTGCAACAGCTACCGTTTCGGGGGAATCTCCGACGGCGATCTGAACGCGCAAGTGCTCCGACATCGTAAAGCGCATTGGCTCATATAGGCCAATAGGCTGATCGGGCTTTAGTACGTTTTCCTCAAAGGCGGAACGAGTATAAGCAGGCTCGATCAGAACGACCCGAACTCCGAACGTGCGAACCTCGTGATCGAGAGACTCCGAATATCCTTCGATCGCATGTTTGGTCGAGGCATACAGCGCGTTATAGGGCGACGGGATGAGACCGAGTACCGAGCTCATATTTATAATGCGGCCTGACTTTTGGCGCCGCATCACCGGTAGAACTGCGTTCGTAACACGGATGACACCGAAGACATTCACGTCAAACAGGGCTTGCGCCTGAGCGATTGAGGATTCTTCCGCACCGGCCAGGAGGCCAATGCCGGCATTGTTTACCAGCACATCAATCGAGCCGGCTTCATTTAAGACAGTCTCGACCAGCTTTCCCACCGACGTCTCATCAGTGACATCGCAAGGCACCATGGTGATGCCGTCGACATTTTCGTAATTCGCGCGCCTGCTGGTCCCGAACACGCGGTATCCGGTGTTGAGCAGTGTTTTTGCCGTGGCCAGGCCGATGCCGGAAGAGGCTCCGGTGACAATAGCAACATCAGGTTTTGAGCGATTCATGGGGCGGTCCTCAGTGTTTCACGACTAGCGGTAGTAAGTCGTTCTGTCCGGATTTTTGTTTCTGTTTCAAATTTCGTCGTTCCAACGGCGGAAAAGCACGCTGGCATTCACTCCTCCGAAGCCAAAACCATTGGAAAGCGCATAGTCCATGACTTTCGACTGGGCTTCTTTCGCCACGAACCTGAGACCTTCACCGGCACTATCCGGGTCATCCAGATTAAGAGTGGGTGGTGCGACCTGGTCACGTAAAGCAAGGATCGTAAAAATTGCTTCAAGCCCCCCGGCTGCGCCCAGGAGATGGCCAGTCGCCGATTTGGTTGCGCTGAGTGCCAAGTTGGCCCGGCACCCAAATACGGATTTTATGGCCGTCATTTCGCCCAGATCTCCGATCTGGGTAGAAGTTGCGTGTGCATTGATATGCGCGACATCGTCATAGGAAATGCCAGCCTGGGATACGGCAAGCTCCATCGCCCGTCGCGCCCCACTTCCATCTTCGGGCCCTGAAGTGATGTGATGTGCATCGGCAGATGTGCCATAACCCACCAGCTCGGCTAGCGGCTTGGCACCGCGCGCCAGGGCGTGACTGAGAGCTTCGATCACAAGGATTCCTGCACCTTCACCCATAACAAACCCTTCGCGTTGTGTGTCGAACGGACGAGAGGCTTTTTCCGGAGTATCATTGAAACCCGTTGACAATGATCGTGCGGCTGCAAATCCGCCCAGGCTGACTTCGTTGATGCAGGCTTCGGTCCCGCCACATATCGCGATATCGGCTTCGTTGGATCTGATGAGGCGTGCGGCGTCTCCGATTGCCTGAACGCCAGCCGCACAGGCGGTTACCGGTGCTCCAATTGGCCCTTTAAAACCATGTCGAATAGACACCTGTCCTGCCGCCAGATTGACGAGGAACGACGGAACGGTGAACGGTGAAAGACGACGGGCACCTTTTTGGTCAACGGTTCTGACAGCTGCAGTGATTGCGGGAAAACCGCCAATGCCGGATGCTATGATTGTAGCAGTGCGCTCTTTCTCGGTTTCCGAAACCGGTTTCCATCCAGCCTGGTTCAGCGCTTCTTCAGCCGCTGCGAGGGCGAACAATATGAAACGGTCTACCTTGCGCTGATCTTTTGGCGCGAGAACACGATCGGGATCGAACCCCCCATCCATGTCTTCCGATACGGATGGCACCACGCCACCGATTTTCGATGGCAGATCGCCCACGATGTCATCGGAAAGTCGTTTCACGCCCGAACGACCGGCAAGCAAACGGGACCAGGTTACCGGCACATTGGCTGCAAGGGGACTCACTGCCCCCATTCCTGTCACAACGATACGACGCATGACGAATACTCCGATTTCAATCCATTGATTCCGAAGGCGCACCAGCCAGACCACTCATTCGTCTTGCTTCGGCAGTTGCAGCATCGAGAAATCGTCTGGATAGGTCTTTATCGTTCACAACGCGAGAAAGCGTAACGGCACCCACCATGATGGAGAGCAGTGCCATGGCTTTGTCGTTTCTTTCTCGAGCCGGTGTGCTTGTAAGCAGTTCATCAAGAACGGCCAGATGGCCACGGATTCCGTCCTCAAAGGGAGCTTTAACATCAGGGCTTTGGCGTGCGGCGTCAGCCCCGAGCGCCACTAGCGGACATCCATCCCCGATTTCATCACGATGGTCGGGGGAGAGATAGAGATTCAAAATCGCTTCCAGTTGAGCGGCGTTGCCCGCAGCGGCGTCGGACCACCTTCGAGTAGCGCTTTCCATGGCGCGCCGTGAAGCCCTGGCCGCAAGGTCGTCCTTGGACTCGAACTGCTTGTAAAAGCCGCCTTGCGTCAGGCCGGCTCCTTTCATTAGATCTTTCAGTCCAATGCCATCAAAGCCATGTTCTCGAAAAAGCCTGCTTGCGACATTGATCACTGTCTCGCGATTAGCTTCCGCCTGCGCTCGGCTGACTCTCATTTTGCCGTCTCCTTTAGATTTCAGTTGACATCTATATCATGTTTAGATTTTAATCGCAATCTAAATAAATCGCATTTGTCCGTTTAGAAGGTCCACCTGCTATGAAGCGCAAACACGTTTTGACATTAGGCAGCGGCATTGCTGCATTGGGTGTCGCTGCGTTCATCTTTTTCGAAGTATCCGGCCATGAGCGGACCGATGCCGATCCACGTAGTGCACCAGCTCTGGTGCGTCTGGTAGCAGCTCAGTCAGCCGGCTCGCAGACACGTTCGTTTACCGGTACGGTCGAAGCAAGGATCCAGAGCAATCTCGGGTTTCGTGTGCCGGGGAAAATTGTTGAGCGCCTGGTGGACGTCGGACAACAAGTCAGGGCTGGACAAGCCCTTTTGCGCATTGATGAGACAGATTTGCAGTTGGCATTGACTGCGAAGCGAAATGCAGTTGATGCCGCACGGGCACTCCTCGTACAGGCTCAGGCGGACGAACGACGCTATGCGATCCTGGTTAGAAAAGGACTAGCAGCAACGCCACAGCGTTACGAACAGGCTAAGGCAGCTCTAGACACGGCTGCGGCTCAGCTATCAGCCGCAGAGGCAGAAGCCCGCGTTGCAGAAAACGAAGCCAGCTATTCGGTTCTGACCGCAGATGCCGACGGTACGGTCGTAAACACTCTGGGCGAACCGGGACAGGTTGTCGCCGCCGGTCAGACCGTGGTTCAACTTGCTCACAATGGTCCGCGTGAGGCAGTTGTCTGGTTGCCTGAGACATTGAGGCCCCAGCTCGGATCGGTTGCCAGAGCAAATATCTATGGAAATCGCGAAAGCGGCGGTAACGCGCGCCTTCGTCAGATATCGGATTCAGCAGACGCACAAACCCGAACCTATGAAGCGCGCTATGTGCTTGAAGGGGCCGCCGCGTCTGCGCCTCTTGGGTCAACGGTTACGGTCGAGGTTTCGGATAGCAGTCACGCTACTGGTATTTCTGTGCCCATCAGCGCCGTTCTGGACAACGGAAACAGAACTGGGGTGTGGGTCGTTAATTCGGCTACCTCCACAGTCCATCTGGTTTCGGTGACAATAGAAGAGGTAGGTCAGGAGAATGCCTTGGTCTCCGGTGTCGAAGCCGGACAGCAGATCGTTGCTCTCGGCGCGCACCTTCTCAACGAAGGCGACGCTGTTCGAACCGAGCAACAGTTGAAGGTAGCAAACCAATGAGCTTCAATCTGTCTGCATTAGCGGTGCGTGAGCGTGCCGTAACTCTCTTCTTCATCATATTGCTGGCGGCTGCAGGTGTTTACGCATTTCTCAGCCTTGGCCGTGCAGAAGACCCCTCATTTACGATCAAGACCTTGACCGTCACAGCGGTGTGGCCAGGCGCAACTTCACGAGAAATGCAGGATCTCGTCGCAGAACCGCTTGAAAAGCGATTACAGGAATTGACGTGGTATGATCGGGTCGAAACAACAACGCGTCCCGGATACGCATATCTGACAGTCACGTTGAAAGACAACACGCCCGCAAGTGCAGTTGAGGAAGAGTTTTATCAGGCCCGCAAAAAGCTGGGTGACGAAGCGCGCAATCTGCCTGCAGGCGTCTTTGGCCCCTTCGTCAACGACGAATATTCTGATGTCAGTTTCGCCCTTTATGCGCTGAAAGCCAAAGGAATGCCTATGCGCGACCTCGTGCGTCAGGCAGAAACAATTCGCCAGGATCTGCTGCACGTTCCGGGCGTCAAGAAAATCAATATCCTTGGCGAGCGTCCCGAGCAGATATTTGTCGAATTTTCTTACGCGAAGCTGGCCACACTTGGTATCACGGCACAGGATATAGCGACGGCTTTGCAACGGCAAAATGCGGTCACGCCGGCAGGTTCCATCGATACGCGCGGGCCGCAAGTGTTCATACGTTTTGATGGGGCCTATAACAGTATTCAATCTGTTGCTGAAACGCCTATTGTTGCAGCAGGACGAACATTAAAGCTCTCGGATTTTGCCGAAGTAAGGCGCGGTTACGAGGAGCCAGCGACCTATCTGATCCGCCATCAGGGTGAACCCGCAATCATGCTCAGCGTTGTGATGCAGCAGGGATGGAACGGTCTTGACCTTGGAAAGGCACTGGAGGAACGCTCGGCAACGATTGCGCAGTCTCTGCCTCTCGGAATGACGCTCGACAAGGTGAGCGATCAGGCGGTGAATATCGATGCTGCCGTCGGTGAATTCATGCTCAAATTTGCCATGGCACTTGGCGTGGTTCTCTTCGTCAGCCTCGTCAGTCTTGGCTGGCGGGTAGGAATTGTTGTTGCACTGGCCGTGCCGCTAACGCTGGCCGTGGTGTTCCTCATAATGCTGGAGACGGGCCGGTTTTTTGACCGTATCACGCTCGGTGCGCTCATTCTTGCGCTCGGTTTGCTTGTCGATGATGCCATCATCGCGATCGAGGTGATGGTGGTTAAGATGGAAGAAGGTATGGATCGTATCAAGGCAGCTGCCTATGCGTGGAGCCATACCGCGGCCCCTATGCTGTCTGGCACACTCGTGACAATTATTGGCCTTATGCCTGTCGGCTTTGCGCGTTCAACCGCGGGCGAATATGCCGGTAATATATTCTGGATTGTCGGTTTCGCCCTTATCGTGTCCTGGTTTGTAGCGGTTGTGTTCACGCCCTATCTTGGCGTGAAACTGCTTCCTGCAATCAAGCCCGTGGAAGGCGGACATCACGCGATCTACAATACGCCAAACTATCGTCGACTGCGGCAGACAATCGAGTTTGCCGTTCGTCATAAATTCATGACCTGCGCGATCGTGGGTATATTGATGGCGCTCTCGGTTGTCGGTATGGGCGCCATCAAACAGCAATTCTTTCCCACGTCCGATCGCCCTGAAGTTCTGGTCGAGATACGGATGCCAGAAGGTACCAGTATCGAGACAACAACGGCTACGGCTGAAAAACTGGAGCATTGGTTGAAGGAGCAACCGGAAGCAAAGATTGTCACCAGCTATGTTGGGCAGGGTGCACCACGTTTCTTCTTCGCCATGGCTCCGGAGCTGCCTGATCCTGCTTTTGCTAAAATAGTTGTTCTGACGCCGAACGCAGAAACACGCGAGGAACTCAAACATCGACTTCGCGCTGCTATATCGCAGGGATTGGCGTCGGAAGCATCCGTACGTGTCACGCAGTTGGTTTTTGGACCCTACACCCCGTTTCCCGTTGAATTTCGCATCATCGGACCCGATCCGGCACAACTGTACAAGCTCTCGGAACAGGCGCTTGCCAAAATGAAAACGGTTCCAGATGTACGTCAGCCCAATCGCGATTGGGGGAACCGTACGCCGGTTGTGCGCTTCATACCGGATCAGGATCGCCTGAAGCTGATCGGCCTGTCACCGGTCGAAGCAGCACAACAGTTGCAGTTGCTTCTCAGCGGCCTTCCTGTGACGGAGGTCCGCGAAAATATCCGTGACGTGCCGGTTGTGGCCAGAAGCGCCGGGCCAACCAGGCTGGATCCGTCCCGATTGGGAGACTTCTCGCTCATGAGTAGGGATGGTCGCCAGATTCCACTCGATCAGATAGGCCACACCGAAATTCGAATGGAGGAACCGATTTTAAAGCGTCGGGACCGGATGTCTGTTGTGACCATTCGATCCGATATCAATGAAGCGACCCAGCCTCCAGAGGTTTCTCAACAGATCATGACGGCTCTTCAGCCTTTGATAGCGTCGCTTCCTGTTGGCTACCGCATTGAAATGGGGGGGAATATTGAGGAGTCACTCAAGGCTAACGTAGCTCTCGTAAAGATTTTCCCGGCGATGATTGCAGCAATGCTGATCGTCATTATCCTGCAAGTCAGGAGTTTGTCGACGATGACGATGGTCATGTTGACTGCGCCGCTTGGGCTAGCGGGCGTTGTTCCGGTTCTGCTGATCTTTAATCAACCCTTCGGTTTTAATGCCATCCTCGGTTTGATTGGTCTTGCGGGAATTTTAATGCGTAACACGCTAATTCTCACCGAACAGATTAAAGAAAATCAGGCTGCAGGTCTTGATGATTATCACGCCATCATCGAAGCGACTGTTCAGCGCACGCGGCCTGTTATCCTGACAGCGCTTGCAGCCGTGCTCGCCTTCATACCGCTGACCCATTCAGTGTTCTGGGGTTCAATGGCCTATACGCTGATTGGTGGAACAGCTGTCGGGACGGCGATGATCCTGCTCTTCCTTCCAGCTCTCTATTCGGCATGGTTCAAAATTAAGCCGTCGACGGAGGACACAGTAAAAGAAGCAGATGTATCAACCAGTCCATCAGCGCTCGCGGCTGAGTAAGGCATACCGGACAGTCATTCAGGCTTCTCCGGCAAGTTCGGAAAGGCAATCACCCCCACACAGCCTTTCCGAAACGAGGCCCGGCACGTCCCCCGCCGGGCCTCACGCACTCACCTATAATGCAAGGGACGCAAACGCGTCGCGGGTTCGATTGCTGGTAGAACTGGACGATCAGGCAGCAAACGAAAGGACAAGCCGATGTCGCTCTATCGGAAATCATGGCTGTTTGCAGCCTGGACCGCGGTTGTGGCCATTTCCCTCGTTCATTGGATAACGTTCCTGATGGAACTATTTGGCGGGGTAGGATTACTCGTTGGATTAGCCATCGCCGCCGGTCATAGCCTCGTGGCATTTTTTGCGTTTGACTGTCCCGAATGCGGTTTAACGATCTTTCAGGGTCACAAAGGCTTTTGGGGCAGGTTTTCCCTATGGCCTACCAGGAAATGCGGACATTGCGGACGCGATCCCTCATTGGTCGATTGAGGATTCGTGCGCTCGTAGCCGCGGGCGCTCACGCGCACTTGATGTTGACGGTCATGCAGATGAAACTGTTGAGAAACGTCTGCAATCCTGACCCAAAGGCAACATAGCGGCCAAAAAGGCCAAATAGCATGTCATTCGACAGTATCACTCTGTCTTGGATGGGCCGGATCTTACACTACAGTACATTTCCGCTGAAAACCCGACACATACGGGATACGTCCCTTCGACCAGATTAGCCCTGTTGCTGGTCGCGCCCATCGCCGTCCAGAACCCGACAAACCGGTTTCAAGGAAACGACGATGACGCTTCTCATAATTGCCTATCTCGGAGGCGCGCTGACCATCCTCAGCCCGTGCATCCTTCCCATTCTCCCCTTCGTCTTCGCCCGGGCCGGGCAACCCTTTTTCAGAAGTACCCTTCCGATGCTGATCGGGATGAGCCTCACATTTGCATTGGTTGCGACGCTCACAGCGGTCGGCGGCAGTTGGGCGATCCACGCGAATGAATACGGCCGCGTCGGAGCAATCCTGTTGCTCGCTGTCACCGGAATAAGTCTCCTGTCACCGCGTACGGCGAGCATCCTCACAAAACCAATTGTCGATTTCGGCAACAGGTTGATGAATGCGTCGGGCAGAACCGGGACCGAGCCGACTGCAGTGAGCTCCTTCATCCTCGGAATCGCAACGGGGCTACTTTGGGCGCCATGCGCCGGACCTATCCTCGGCCTTCTGCTGACAGGCGCGGCATTGAATGGTCCCAATCTTCAGACAACCTTTCTGCTCGCCGCTTATGCTGCTGGCGCTGCAACATCGCTTGCCATCGCCCTGCTTGTCAGTGGCAGGGTCTTCGCCGATCTGAAGCGGTCGCTCGGCATCAGCGAACGTCTTCGTCAGGCTCTGGGTGCCGCGGTTCTGGCCGGTGTCGCAGTCATTACGCTCGGCCTCGACACCGGTCTGCTGGCTCAGCTCTCCTATGCCAGCACGTCCAGGTTCGAGCAGGCCGTGCTTGACCGACTGCACGACAAGTCTGAAATTGAAATGCCGGCTGTCGTCGACCAAACGCGGCCTTTTCGGAGCAGGTTGCCGATTGAGGCCAGGGCAACATCGTTGAATGGTGTTGTCGGATGGCTGAACTCGCCCCCGCTCACGATCGAGGATCTACGCGGCAAGGTCGTACTCGTCGATTTCTGGACCTATTCCTGTATCAACTGCATTCGCACTGTCCCGTATGTCCGCGCCTGGGCTGAAAAATACAAGGATCAGGGTCTGGTCGTCATTGGCGTGCATGCCCCGGAATTTGCATTCGAGAAGAAGATCGAGAATGTCAAAAAGGCGATCAATGACCTTAAGATCGGCTATCCGGTTGCGATCGACAACGACTACAACGTCTGGCGCGCCTTCGAGAACAGCTACTGGCCAGCGCAGTACCTTATCGATGCAAAGGGCCAGATCCGCTACCATCATTTCGGCGAAGGCAACTATCGTCAGACCGAGCATGCGATCCAGGATCTACTGCGCGAAACCGGCAAGGAGATGGCGACGGCCACCACCGTGACGCCTGATGCCAGAGGTGCCGAGGCGAGCCCCGACCTCAAGAACATCCGCTCAGTCGAGAGCTATCTCGGCTACCATCGCGCCGCCGGCTTTGTTTCTCCACAACACCTGCGTCCCGATACCGGTACAGCTTACTCCGTCGCTCGACCGGACCTGAACGAATGGGGCCTCTCCGGAAACTGGACTGTCGGGGCCGAACGCGCCGTGCTGGACCAGCCAGACGGCAGCATCGTCTACCGCTTCAGCGCCCGCGACCTGCATCTGGTCCTCGGACCCGGAGGCTCCGGTAAACCTGTTCGCTTCCAGGTGATGATCGACGGCAAGGTGCCCGGGCACAATCACGGCGCGGATACCGACGACGACGGACGCGGCACGATAAGCTCCACCCGACTCTATCAACTCGTCCGCCAGTCAGGCGACGTGGAGGAGCGGACATTTGAGATCCGCTTCCTCGATCCAGGTGTCGAAGCGTACGCCTTCACCTTCGGCTGAGACACCATCCTTCTCATCAAAACCATCCACGACAACAGGAGTAAAACGCGTGATCCGACATACCATCTCGATCCTCGCAGTCATCTTCACTACCAGTATCATTGCGTTCTCGGCGCAGGCCGCCGAGGTCAAGAACATCGTCATCGTCCATGGTGCACTTGCCGACGGGTCCGGCTGGCGTAAGGCATCCGATATCCTCGTGCAGCGAGGTTTCAATGTGACGATCGTGCAGCAGCCGATTACTTCGCTCGCCGACGATATCGCCGCCACCAACCGGGTGCTCGATTTGCAGGACGGTCCGACGGTTCTCGTCGGTCACAGCTATGGGGGGATGGTGATCACCGAAGCTGGCCACAACCCTGCTGTCGCGGGTCTGGTGTACGTGGCGGCTTTCCAGCCGGACAAGGGGGAAAGCTTGCTCAGCCTTGCGAGTTCGAAGCCTGCTGGCGGCATGAATATCCGCGAAACCAAAGATGGGAAATATCTCTATCTCGACCCCGCCGCCTTCATGAACGACTTCGCGGCAGACCTCCCGAAAGATGACGCAGCGTTTCTGGCACGGTCGCAGGTCTTTGCCTCGAAAGAGGCGTTCTCCGCCAAGGTCGGGGATCCCGCCTGGAAGACGAAACAGAGCTGGTCCATTGTCGCGATCGAAGACCGGTCCATCAATCCCGAACTGGAACGTGAGATGGCGAAGCGTGCCGGTAGCACAGTGACTGAGATCAAATCCAGCCACGCCGTCTTCGCCTCTCAACCCCAAAAGGTAGCTGACGTCATCGAAAGCGCGGCGAAGGCTCTCTAGCGCCAACCCAATGTGGCGATCTGGTAGAAGTGGATCGCCACTGAACACTTGAAAGCCTTGTACGTAATCGAACGTTCGCACAACGCAAACATCGCAGTCCCGGGCGCGCCAAGCGCGGCGCGCTCCCGCAAGACCTCTGCACCTATGGCGAGACCTGGACCGTCACCGATGACTGGCCCGACCCGCTGCCGATCACGCAAGCCTAAATCGAACTATTCGAGGCGTGGTTCGGCGATCTCTTCGATGAACTGTTCGGGCCATCCCCATGAATTGAAAAGGAGCCATGCCCCATAACCGTACCGCTACGCGTCGCCCTCTATCCGCGCGTCTCGACAGCGCGGCATGCCGAGCATGATGTCTCCATCCCCGGCCAGAAGCGGCAGGGCGAAGGGCGGTACGCCTCGCGCGGCTACCATCTATCTCTCATTTCCAAAGTACTTCCGCCTCAGATTCTCCAACTCACCGGCCTCCTGCAGCGCGAGGATCTGAAGTGTGATGCTATGGCTGAGAGCGTTGCCATGCCGGAAACCGAAACCGTATTTATCCGGATGGAAAATCGGCCCAACGACTGAAAGCGGCTGGCGAGAATTAGTGTGGGCGTAATGTTCCAGTACTGGAGCATCGCCCACGATTGCCGCTATCTGGCCTGACACCAGTCCGTGAACCGCACTGTCGATATTGCTGTAGGGCGTTGTAGCAAGGCGCAGTTCGTTGGAGTAGAATTCTGCTACGCTGCCTTCGAGTACGCCGACAGATCGTCCCGGCAAGTCGGCGAGTGAATTGACCTGATGCGTGAGCGTCAACGCGGTCATGACACTCGTTACAGACGACGTCAAAAGGCGATCACAGCTACCCCGCAAACCATCCAGATACCACCCGAAATCCGCCCTATCCAGCCAAGCGCATTCGCACGGGTGACCTTGCCGGACGTTGCGACCGACATCACCTCATAAAAGCTCTCGGCCAAACCTTCGTGCCAGCTACGCGGAAAATTCTTATCGAAGCGACGATAGAACAGCGCCAGGACGACAGTGCCAATGAGCACGATAAACACCAGCCAGGCCATCGCGCGAAGATGCCCGGCCTTTTCCAGTCCACCGATGACCTGCCAGAAGCCGGCGTCCTCGCTTTCCGCCACCATAATACGCAACCCGGCATCGTACCATGGTTGAGAAAAGGTGATGCGCTCGACGCGATCCCTGGTGATTGTCAGATTGGAGACAGCAGCATCGACTTCACCGCGTTGCGTTGCTGCGATCAGTGCCTCGAAGGTCGGATATTCCCGATAGGCATAGACGAGATGGAGCGGTTTGGCGGTGCCCTCCCAAAGCTCGATCGCCATGCCAGAGTAGTGATCGCCGTCTTTCATCACGAAAGGCGGGCTTAAGTAGACGCCGACGGTCATTGGTTCAGAGTGGGGAGCTCCACTCTGCGCTTGTGAAGGCCGAATGGATACGGACATCGCCAGGATCGCACATAAAAGAAGAAATATGCTGCAGTTCAGTTTCATCAGTTCGCTCCTGATATCGATTTCCTCCCGATTTCCTGTTTGAGATTTTCGCTTTCGGCCTTGTCGAAGCCTGCAAAGATGGCGAAGATGCCACAGGCAAGTGCCGCGAAGATCGGCAACCCGTGCCATGAAACTTCCATGGCCATACCGCCAATCAACGGACCAGCAAGCGCTCCGAGCCCCCAGGCAATCGAAAGGAGAGCATAGACACTGACGAGTTCTCCACCTTTATATCGATCGCCCAGAATGGCGATGGTCGTTGTGTAGATGCCAACGAAAGCGCCGCCCCACACGAACAGCAGCGGATAGGCAAGCCACGCATGTGCCAGGGCAACAGGCCATACGAGTGCGCCGGCAGCCGAGATCGCAGCCAGAATGACGACGAGAATTCGACGGCTTATCCGGTCGCCCAGCCAGCCGATTGGAAGCTGGAGCAGAATCGATCCGACGAGAAGGATCGTTAGCAGGAAGGTGGCTGATTGCTCCGGCCAACCGAGCTGGATCGCATAGATTGGAAGAAGGCTCAGGCCCGCAGATTCGAGGGCCGCATTCAGTGCTGCGGCGGCGACCGCCACTGGTACCAGCTTCAGATAGCGGAACGGGTTTTCCCCGGATGCCTCCTCTGGCAGTGCTTCACGGGGCCGTCCGATCAAAAGAACGACGCAGGCCGCGCCTGCGATCACCGCCCCGATGATGAATGCAAGCGCTTCGTCGCGCCCGACGAAAGAAAGGATAGCAGGACCAAGCGCTGTGCCCGCCGACAGAGCCGTCACATAAATCGCAACCGTCCTGCCGCGTTTGACTTCGCTTGTAATCTGGTTCAGCCATGCCTCGGAGACCACAAATAGGGTCTCGGAGGCTGCTCCAAGGGCGGCGCGCAGCGGAAACCACAACCAGAGGAAGGGCGCGGCCGGAAAGAGCGCGAACAGCGCGCCGGCAAGCAGCAATGCACCTTTCGCCAGCTTGCCGAAGCCAAGACGCCTGGTGAGACCCGGAAGTGCCGGTGCGACGATAAGGACGCCGATAGCATACATGGCGCTGTTCGCGCCGATCAGGGTTTCCGAATATCCTGCGTCTGAAAGCTCGAGCGCGATCAGCGGCGCACTGAGGCCATAGGTAAGCCCGAAGGTGGCGGCGGTAAGGACCACGACCGCCGCTGTCCTCGCCAGCCCGGTCATACAGTAATCCTCTCGCCTTCGGCATGCTCCTGCCGGTGAACCAGTTCCGTTCTCGAACGAAACGCCTCGCTGATCCGCTTCCTCCAGCGTCGTTGGCTATGCTCGACGACCTGATTAAGCAAACGCGTATAATCGAGCACGAGACCTGGCGTCCATGTCATCGCTTCCGCTCGCCCGCGGACGATGCGCATCAACCAGAAATGCGGATCACTGATAATACGGAAGAGATCGTGCCATGTTCTGCCGGTAGACCCTGCACCTTCGATGGCGGCATCGAGTGCCTGGATGACGGTAGTTGAGCAATTGCGTGCGGTAAGATTGTAGGTCTTGTCCCTGGAATAGGCTTCCCAGAATGTTCTCAATGCTTGGGGGTTGAAGCGGCGGAAGACGATCTTCTGATCCGGCATGCACCAGGCCGCGGCTTCGATTGCCAATGATTCATTGAAACGTCCTGCAACATCATTGTCTTGTCCTGCCGAGAGAAGCGCTCGAAAGTCGTCCGGGCTATGATCGATGTCATTAGCGGGATAGTGGCTGATATAGAGGTCAGGTGGCATTTCCAGCGCGCTATGTCCGGTCGAAATCACGCCATTCTTGTCGACGGCCGCCACATAGCGGTCGATCAGCAGCCGATGCTCCGGGTCCTTTACCGAGCCGAGGGCGGTCCAGACGTAAACGTTGAGCATTTCGTCGCCCCTGACCAGGTCTGCATGATCGGCAATGATCGGATGGATTTTGCCACCCTGCCAGTTTCGCGCGGCGTAAAGCGGAAGCGAGGTGACCGACGCCCCATCCGGAAGCTCTCTCAGCGGCAAGGCCATTCGAACGAGAGCGTAGCCTGAGGTCAGAAGGAGAAGGGCGAAGCAGAATGGGACCGTCAGCATATGTGGGACCGGCCATGCAAACAGGATCATGGCCGCAAGACAAACCTCAATTGCCCCGGCGACGATCCCGACCCGCCAGCGTGGGCTATGCACCACATAAGCTGAACCGATCCGGAACAGTCCATCAACCAGAAACGCTGCACCAAAGACGATAGCCGCACCGATATTGTTGTCCCATGGCACGTTGAACACCAGGAAGGCGGCGAACAGGAAGGCCACGCCTCGAAGCGCATCGATCCAATGCCGGCGCAAGCCGAGCGAGGCGGCAGCCAAGATCTCGACAGCGCCCTCGACGATCAGGAACACAGCGAGCGTGTCGATCACGACGGATAAGGCGCCGTCACCGAGATCGAACAGGATCGCAGCACCGGTCAGCATCCAGATGACGCCTGCAACGACCAATATCCGCCACATGGGTTTCAGGGCTCGCGCGCCAAGAAGAAGGAAGAGAAGTCTGATCATGACAAGAACAACTCCCTCGTCACTGTGTGAAACCGCGCGCTCTCATGCAGTCCTTGATAAGGTCGGACTGTTCCATTCCTTTAGCAATTCCGTCGCCAATGCCTTCCCCGATTGCATCACCCCAGGTACGAGGAGGCCTGCCGCCTGTCCCAATGGTCGCAGTCGAACTTTCCGCCTCGTATTTGCATTCGGCGTAAGCCTGCTGGGCCTCACTGCGAGGCATGCCATCCTTGACCCAATTGTTGCCGTCGGGCGTGCTGCAACCGGCTATCATGGAAATACAGCCCGCCAGAATTGTAGCCAAATTGAACTTGTTCACAAAAATTCCCTTTCTACAAATCAACAGAAATGGCCGAATAAGATCGGCGATTGCAAAACCGGTAGTGATTTTTCGGCCCGGTTCTGATCAGTTGGCAGGCCGTATCCAGTCGTCCCCTCCTCACGAACTGCCGCTTAAAAACGGACGCCCAGCCTGGCATTAAAGCCATGTTCCTGTGCATCCGAGGCGACCTGCCCCTGATAGGCGATACCGAGCGTCGCGTTCCCAGTGAGACTGACGTCAAAACCGGCTTCAAGCAGTGCCGCGTTCTTTGCGATCGGCACACCCTCAATCGCGAAGGAAGAGCCGCCTGCGAAGGCAAGTCCGGTTTCAGGCCGGATGTCGCCAAAGGCGTACCGCCAGCCAAGACCGCCGCGAGCGGTAGCGTTGACAGTTCCGAAGGTCAGTTCCGTCGAGGCGCGCAAGCCGAGTGTGGTGTAAGTCGTGTCGCTCGACTGCCCCCCGCTCGACAAGGCAGCCGCTCCGCCTTTCTCGGTGAAGCCATCCGCGTCGAAATTCACATAGGCAAGATTGGCATAGGGCTCATACGAGGCCGAAACCGTGTCAATCCGATAGCCAAGCTCACCGAAGGCCTGGAAGGTTCCGGCGTCGTAGTTGGTCGAAAGACTGTCAGAAAGACCCGGAACCACAACGAACCGCTCAGTCTCGATACGGTGCCAGGTATAGGCAAGGCCGGATCGGAAACCGAGATTGCCGTGCTGTGCGCCGGCGTAGACGCCGAGGTGGTAATTGTCGCTTGAACCGGACGATGCGCGATCATCGACGTCGAAGGATGTGTGGCTGTAACCAGCCAGCATGCCAAGCCGCCAGTTTTCACCGACAGCCGCGTCACCACCAGCAAGGAAACCGCCGGTCGAACGATCAAGGCGAGCAGCATTACCGTCACCGTCGAGATGTCCCCACGACCCGAACCCATGGCCCCAGACAGCGAATTTGTCGCTTGTTGCAGGAGCCAGTTCCGGACCACCGGGGCCGTAGGCCATAATCGAAACGCTTGAGGCACCAACGCCATCGAACGCCGCCCGGATACGATCAGCAGCGGCATCCCGAACGAAATGACTATCTTCGATGAGCGCGCTATGGGTCGAAGCGTGAATCTCGCCCGACAGCATGTTGAAGGCGTCGCGAGCTTCCGGCGTCGTCAGGAACAGGATGTTGTCATAGACCGGATTACCGCCGCCAAGTGCCTGACTGGCTGCTCCAACCGAGCGCTGATTGAATGTTGCGCCCACATCGGTAAAAGAGGTCGTCGTGCGGCTGGTGTCGAGATAGACATTCCTCGCATCGTAGGCGAGCGCGAAATCGACAAAAGGCGAGTCAGTGGCAAGTGCGCCTGTCAGTCCGCCATAAGTTCCATTCACAAGACCGACCGCACTCAGCAGGGTATAGCGGGTATCGACCGAAGGCGTACCCTGCCGCAGTAACTCGACCTGGGCGCCACTGTCGATGGTTGCGCTTCCCCGGACATCAATGAGATCAGAGGATTTGGCAAGGCCAGCCTGATAGATCGAGCCTGACGCTTGCCTGAAATCGCCGGTGACGGTGAGTGCCGCGACCTCCCTGTTGGCGTCAAGAGCACTGCCCGGAGCAACCGCACCACCGCTACCGACAGTGACCACGCCATAGATACCGGCGCCAGCGACAACACCGCCATCGATTGCCAGTGCCCCTCCCCCGATTTGCCCATCGTTGCCGAGGAAGCCGGCAGTGGTGACGTCTTGGGTAATCGACCCTGTGTCGGCAAGCAGCAGGCCCGCACCGGAAGCAACAGTCGTCATACCGGTATAATTGTTGTTGCCGCTCAATTCTTGAAGACCACCTGCAACGAGCAGGCCGCCGCCCCAGTGTTTCTCCTGGTTCTGATCGTCAAGGCCAAGATCGTCAATGCGACCGGCGAACGCATCGTTCGCCGCAGTGAGCACAAGGGTACGTTCGCCCAGCTTGATTGTCCCGCCACCACTCAGACTGCGGATACGGGCATCGTTGAATTCGTCCGATATCCCCCAATAATCAGAACCGTTTCCGTGCTCCGCAATATCGAGCGTACCTTCGGCTACGACCCTCGCCGATTGCTCGATGTTTCCAAGACCGGCAAGGGAGAGCCAAGCATCGCGAGAAATAATCGTTTCGCCCGTATAGGTGTTGATGTTCGTCATCCGGACATTCGTGTAGGGATCGAGCGTCAGTGATCCCGAGCCCGAGATCACACCGGCAATGCCCAGCCAACCTTCGTTCCCGTTCTGATCATTCACAAACTGGCTGCCCATCTGGGCGGTGATCCGATTAAGCGGTGTACCTTCCGCTGCCGAAGCGTCAGTTGAGAAATTGCTGGCTGTGACAAAATACGGGGTATAGGCGGTAGACTTCTTTTCCAGATCAAAAATCACCGATCTTGCTTTGAAAAAATCCAGACCTGCAACAAACTCGATATATCCGTCATCGGCTCCAGACTGGACGTTTACAGCAATATTCTGGAGGGTAACGGGATCGCCGTTCGCACCGCTTATCGTCAAAGAAGACAGGTTATACCGACCATCCACACCTTGAACCGGCTTGATATCGGCTTTGGAATTTTGAAGTTCAGCGAACATCTTAGGGCTGAGGTAAAGGCTACCTCCGCCCGGAGTGCCGGTGTCAAGCAAGGTCGCTATTCCGGTTTTCGGAATGGAGCCCTGTCCGTTAGTGGACGCAATCTGGAGATTGTATGCGCCCTCGAACTCCGTGGATGCGTTGGCGCCAGAACCTGGGAATTGCGGTCGAACATTGGCGCGATCCTTATTTCCCCAGGACATGACATTGGTATATTGCGCCCTTAGGCCCGGACTGAGATTGATGATCGTGCAAGGCGAACATCCCGGCGTTTCATTCTTTGTGGCATCGGGGTTTATATTCGCCGAGACGACGTAGCCGGTCCTGGTAACGCTACCCATCATGCCCCAGGCACTTGTGTAGTTGATATAGTCACCGGCTCCGAATGTACCTGCAAACTGACCACCCTCGTCAGCCATATCGCCGTTATCCATTTTGGCTTTCTGATCGAGATCGGCGAAGTAAGGCTCCGTGAGCGGCTTGCCAAAAATGTCGTTCAGCCCCCTGGAGACGGTTTCAGGTGAGCATCTCAGATTATTATCCTTGCAGTATTGTTCTGTGTAGGCGAAATCAATTATACGGGCGACCTGGTATCTCTGATCGCTTACTTGTGGACCGCCTATTGTTTTTGACTGATCATCCGGGTCGACATACGTAAACCTGTTGATTTCAACTTGCTGGAGCTTGTAACCGTAGGTTCCATCGCCGTAGGCATACACATAAGGCCGGGGGGAAACAGGGTTCACTCCCGTAACATCTTTTCCGATCTGCGTGTTCAGTTGATCTGAACCAGTGTCGAATACATAGCGCTGCGCTTTGCCGTTGTTAATCTTCGCCCAGATCCCAAGACGGTCATAGCTGACCTGATTATTACTATCGGTTTGCCCGACATATTCCAGCGGGATCGAGATCGGATCGTCTGCCAGTGTCTCCCCGGTTGACACGGCAAAAAGCCCGACGCCTAGCGATAAAGTCGGCAGGAATGCTGTCGTCATGACAGTGGTGGTCGCCAGAAATCGTCTTGTCCTGAAATATACCCGCATGCTCGTTCCCCGGAGAGTTCTGGAAATGTCAAAGAGCGGCTGCCGTATCAACGCCCGCAAGGTGGGAGAAATACTATTCCGATTGCCTGTCAGACGTAGCGCGCCTGAGTGCACTCGGGGTGATCGATTTATGCTGTCGCATCGCTGCAGTCATATGACTGTGGCTGGAGAAACCCGTAAGTTTCGCGATCGCCGTCAGTGGTAAATCGGTCGATACCGCCAGTTGCTCGGCCATTTCAAGGCGGGTCGCCAGAACGTACTTGTGCGGCGGTTGCCCGACCGTTTCACGAAAGGCTCGCAGAAAATGGCTCGGAGATATCCCCGCGACCGATGCCAGTCGCTCCACGGACAGATTTTCAGCCAGATTGGCCCGGATATACTCCTCAATGTTCCGCCAGACCTTGACGGAAAGGCCGCCGCGGCTCTGGCGATTTGGCCGGCCCTTCAGCGTAGTGTAAGTGCGCAGGAGATAGGTTGAAAAAACGGTAATCAGGGAATCAAAATAAAGCGCGTTGTATGGCTCTCCTCTGCGGATCTCGTCACGGATCAGGCTTGCCAGCATAAGCGCCTTTTCGTCCACGTGCCCTTCCTTGAGTTTCTGGAATTCGAAATCCTGGACCTCGAATTCCAGTCGTGCCAATTCAGAAAGCTTGTCCGGTGTGAACGCGAACAGGAGGTTTTCCTTCGTCGTCTTCCAGCGTGCGAAAAGCTCTGCTGTCGCTGGCACAATTTCTACGGTCCCGACCGGTGCGGCAAACATCGACTTGCGGTCCGAGTTCAGTGATATCTCGCGATCCGGTTGTGGGGTAAGCAGGACGAGCGCCATATGTGATGGTGCCCGAAAGCCTATCTCGTTCGGTCCGGTCGTGGTTCGCGTGACTGCGCCGCTTTCCGCCTCAAATTTCGGTCCCCATTCATCAGGGATGCTCTTGAGCAAGTGACGCATCGTGCCGATCCTCACAGTTCGCTGTTACAACCAGGTTCTGGTTGGTGTGCGCCCAGACTCACCGTTGACATCGCCAGCCCGGTTTTCCCCACGGCCATAGTTCAATGAAAACTGTCAGAATTCAAGCAATAGGGCGTATTTTTATGTTGTTCTCGCCGCATTTGCGGCAGAATTAATCATTTCTAATAAAATTCGACAGGTCTTTTGAGGTATTTACCTCCTCTCCGCCCTTAAATGGATTTGATTTTCTATCGAAAAACGATCATTTATTGAAAAATCGCCATAGATTTTGTCGTTGCATGAAAGCTATCAGAAACTGTGCTCTTTTTCCGAAAGTACTGTGAAAACGGCGCCCCGCATTGGCGCGCCAGGTCAGGCTGCCTCCAACAGCGCTTAAGGCAGGAGCAGTTCGAACGCCGGGATCATAGTGGACTTCATAAAATAGGAACCACGCAATTGATTCCGGTTATCGGAGCGGAACGATTTTGGATGGCGTCGGTATCGTTCGTGTCTTCCGCCTGACCTATAGCGCCAGCGAGGCAAAAAACTATGACGCGGTGGCCGCGCGACCGCATTAAACACTACCCTGCTATCGCCATGCGTTACGACAAAAACCTGGCCAGTTTCCGCGCTGCAATCAAACTCATCGCCTTCCGCATCTGGTCCCCCAGCATATGGGTCTACGCTGTAGAAAATAAACCGGCGCGGTTGTTCCCCGCGCCGACCAGGAGGTTATGCAGTTTACAATGCTGATTTGTAGATGTTGCCATCTTTCATCACGAAACCCACATCGCGCATTTGCTCTATATTATCGAGAGGATTTGCTTTCACCGCGATGATGTCAGCAAACTTTCCCGTCGCAATCGTGCCGATCTGGTCGCTCATATCAATGTGATCGGCTGCATTCACAGTTGCGGCGGTCAGCGCCTCCTGCGGTGTCATGCCTGCTTCGACCATCAGTACCAGTTCGGTTGCGTTGTCGCCGTGAACAGACACACCACTATCGGTGCCAAATGCAATCTTGACGCCCGCAGCATGCGCCTTGCGCAACATATCAAGCATCAAAGGACCTGCTTCCAGTGATTTGATACGCTGCGGTTCGGTCATCCATTTTGCGTCTTTCGCAGTCTTTGCCACAAAATCACCAGCCATTACGGTCGGCACCAGATAAGCGTCCTTCTCCTTGAAGAGCGCAATCGAACTGTCATCCAGATAGGTCCCGTGCTCAATCGACAGCACACCGGAAGACAGAGACGTATTAATCCCGTCAAGGCCGTGAGCATGCGCCGTCACCTTCCGCCCCATGCTCCGGGCTGCGTCAACGATGGCTTCGATTTCGGGACTGGTAAATTGCTGATTGAAACCCGCCAGGGTGTTCGACAATACGCCGCCGGTCGCGGTAATCTTGATGATATCGGCACCCTTGCGGATCTGCTCACGGGTTGCACGCCGGCAATCATCGGCCCCGTTGCAAATAGAATCCTTGTGCAAGACTTCCGCCACATCATCGTTGTAGCCCTGGCGACCGTCACCATGACCGCCACTGACCGAAACAGAATAGCCTGCAGCGCGAATCCGGGGCAACGGCAATTCGTTTTTTTTCGAAGCATCCCTCAACGCAAAGATCGCATCAGAACCGCTCGCTCCCAGATCCTGAATGGTTGTGAATCCAGCCTCGAGTGTGCGTTTGCCATGCGTGGCACCTTGCATGGCCCAGTCCGCATCGGAATTTTCAACGCGTTTCAACCTCGCATCGGGTGCAAGCTGGGAAGTGATGTGCACGTGACTGTCGATCATGCCCGACATCACGAATGCATTGCTAAGATCAACGATTTCAGCGCCGTCACGCTTAACAAATCCCACTTCGATGCCTTCGATTTTGTTACCTTTGATGATGATAGACTGTTCCGTCAGAGGTGCCTTGGTCGCATCCGCAAGAAGTGTTCCTGCATGGATGATGGTTGTATTTGCCTCGTCCTGCGCGAACGCTGGATTTACAAAAGCACTCGTCAACATAATTCCATATAGAATATTATACTTCAACGACACGTCTCCTCCATTTTAGTATTGCAAATCGAGTCGACCATTATATTTGTATCGCGTCAATATTTTTTATTCCCAATAAAGAATAAATAACAACGTATTAACAGGAATAATTACTTATACATGCCTGGAAGACACCGTTGTCAATGCAATTTTGTAAAGGCGCCGCGGACGACCTACGTGACTTATTGATCGGAGATTGATTCAAGGCTGTTTGAAGGGATTATTACCGATTGAAACTGTCAGTCGGGGACGCGGGCGTCGCCCGGAGCAACGTCGTGCAATCATCAACGGCATACTTCGGAGACTTCGTTGCTGTACGTCGTGCAGTAAGCCGTGGCGGGATGTTCCACCCAAACACAGCAACGGGAATACGATCTATCAGCGGTTTCGACGCTGGAGCGAAGCCGGGGTCCGGAAAGCCCTGTCATTCACCATTGCCGGGATCATGGCTGGTATCGTCATGTCTCCCTCGTCATGCCTACCTCCGCCATGATGGCAGTGATCAGCTACCCTGCCAATAACGTCACGCCCCCGAGGATACCGACCATCACCATTTGATCCCGTGGTCTGTCCAGGAAATTCGACGCATCGCAAATGATCTTGCCCAACAGCGTTTAATTCTGGCAAGCGTTATCGCATGGTCTTGCCGGCATTGAGCCCACCACGCCGTCGCGAGACGAGCCCATCTAAAGTTGAAAACGCAACTGTAATTCCAGAAAGCCATGCCAACGGGATGGGATGCAAGCCCGGTCAATATTGTCGGTCAGACTACTTCACAAAAATTGCCCGCATCAAGCTTCGGTATCGCTGAATTTCAATTATCGGAGTCGTTTGAAATTCGCGCGTACATACTCTGAAGCATGGCGTTCATCGCATATAATCCGCGAGGGTAAATCGTGCCTGTCTCTTTGAGCATTTTATGCCGAAGGCTGAGCAAAGAACTGAAATGACAGGCATTTGCCATTCTCGGACTGGTTCGTTCACATCATGTCGGCCCGTTCGACCTGGTCTTATGTAAATGTTAATGCCGATGCGACCGTAGAGCAGCCTGTTTGTTGTCGGGATCGACACAGTCCATCCCGATAAATGATCAAGACATAACACCGGTTGGACCAGCAGATCGCAGACAAACCTGTATGAGACAGACCACCAGATGCTCCTCCTCATCAGCCTGGAGTGCATTGCTCAATGGACGGACGAGAGTTTCGACGATCGCCCCGACGATACACATGGAGGTTATGCGGGCATCCTGAGGAGCGAACTGGCTTGCGTCGATCCCTTCGTTGATCACACCTTCAATGATAGCCCGATACGGCTCACGCAATCTTGCTCGTTCTACGTCTATCTCAATGTTTACGGATTCCACCAGCAAAGCCCAGGCCAGCTTACGGCCCGCAAGCGCCCGTCGGGCAAATGTCTCGACCATCCTTGCCAGACGTTCAGGCGCCGTGCCTTTCGTGTCGGCAACCTCGCGAAATGCCCTGATTTCGTGTTGGGAAGCTCGTCGGTAGACTTCTCCAAAAAGTGCGGTCTTCGAGGGAAAGTGGGTGTAAACGTTTCCTGTAGAAACTCCGGCAGCCCTGGCAATGTCGGGAACGCCTGTGCTCCCATAGCCTCTTTCTGCAACCAGCCTGTGCGCCGCCGCAATGATCTGTTCGTGTGCCGCATCAATGCGGCTTTGCATCCTGGGCGTTCGCCGATACGTCATTAAAGATTGAACTCCAGTTCATTTTTTAATATGTTGCACGAATACTAGGAACCAGTCCACTGTGTCTCAGTCGCGAGGAGGTCAGGATGAAGCACAGATTTCTGGTTGAACCGTCATGCTGGCCATGTGCCATGCGAGCGGATATCACCTGGTGCGTCGCATCGATCCAGAGTGTCACGACAGCCGATCTTCCTTTTGAATAACGTGCGCACCACCTCAAAGGGATGCGATGACCTGAAGCCTCAGGTGAGGATCACAGCGTATCCGACAAACAGAATTTGCCAACAGACGTCGGCAACATGACTGCCCGTTACGGGATGTTCCGGAGAAACCGGTTCAGATTGACGATCTGTGCTTACCTGCTCTGTCTGATGGAGGAACCCTAATGAAATGGAGCTTTGCAGTCTTACTGCTTGCCGGTTGGACCACTTTGGTATCGGCATATGCCCAGGATCAGGATCCCCAGGCCCAGGCGGCCTTTGGCATGCCTATGAATGTCGATAACTGGCGGGTCGACGTAATCGGGCAGAACGGCGTGTACAGATTTCGACAGGTCAAGGGATCTTGCCAGATCACTTTCGTGCAGAATCTCGGTGTCGAAGCAGCAAAAGCAGCTGGTCAGTCGGTGAGCGATTCAATCGCGGCCTATGTGCGGCGCCTTGGCAAGCAGGTGGGGGCCGTAGCAAACAACGACGCACCCGATCTGGAGCTGCACGCTAACCGCGGAGATGCGGTGAGCTTCCTGTCGGAAGAGATCTCCTATCGCGGGCGAGATGGTCGTGATTATCGCAACCGCATCGCCGCCCAATGGGTTGGGCGGGTGGAGTTGTTAATCGTTGCCGGGTGCCCATCCAACGAATGGAAAAATCAGGAAGCCTCCATCAATGCCTTCCTTACCAAAGTGTCCGTGAATCAATTTCAATGATGAGGCGGCGAATGCGCAATCAAATTCGCGTTAGCAGCCTCTTCTCCAAAACGGCTCGAACCGCCAATTGCGTGTTGGTTTGACAGGTCAGCGATCCCTCGGCGAGCAGGAGCCGTGTGAACGACAAAGCGCTCAATCTTGTGCGAACTCAAAGGAGAGGACACATGCGACAGAGTAACGAAGCCAGACAGATTGACCGCCCGCGACTTACAGGCCTCCCTCTTAGCTCATGGATCGGGACTGCACTTCTCGCGTTTGCGGCCTTCACCCAACAAGCCATGGCGCAGACGCAGCATTTTCCCGAAGCGCGCGAGAGCAATGACAAACTGCTTGCTCTCTATTCCAGCGCCGCAGATTTATGCGTGCGAAATCCCAATCGAGATGTTGAGGTTGCTGTTGCCTGCCAATCCATGGCGATCTACGGCATGGCTCTCAACGATCGTGGCATGTGCCTTGGCAAACAGGACGAACCTAACGCAATGCACGAATGGCATCCTTGTGCAGGTAACTCGCTGCGATTTCCAACTGTCAGGCTCCCCGAAGGGTTTCAGTAGCCTCAGTGCGAGGCCAGGGAGATGAGACGGGTATGAAAAGGGTTCCCAAAAAGCCAGTTTCCACGCGAGCAAAAAGAATTCGAAAAAAGAGAATAAAATTTGTGTCTGAAACTATAACCTTGGTCATCGGCATGTTACTTCTTGTTCCGTGGTCGCTTTACAATGTGATGACCCTTTATTTTGATGGAACCGTATATGGCGGGGCATACGGTTCCAGACGATATCTCAGCTATGAAGCGGATGGCATCACATTCGTTGCACATGCTCTCATGTATGTGTTGATGATGCCTGCTTTGTTATTCACCGCCCCAATTATCTTGATGTGGATATTTCGAGATATCGTTGATTATTGGAGTGGAAGGAAAAAATGGTAGCACCATAAACGAACCTGGTGCCCGACCGCATTTAATCTTTCTCCCCCGACAGCACGAAGTGCAAACTTCGGAAATACCAGCATCTTTTGCATGGGTTCCAGACACTTGTGCACCACTCTTGAAATATCTCATTAAGTTGCGGTTACCGCATGTCATACGCAAACTGTGGATTATTGTAATTGGTGGCACCAATGCTCAAGAACGCTCTTCTTCTCCTGTTGCTCCTTGTCTTACTGGCTCCGGTCTGTGGACTTATCGGATATGCTGTCGGCCATCTGCTAGCGATTTTTAAGTTTTCGGCCACATTACAGCCCGATACATACCAGCACGACCGTGAACTTTTCGCCGGAATAATCGGCATTATGTTCATTGGCGGTTCTCTCTATCTGGTAACGGCCGGTTTTGCACTCTTTCGCTTCCTGAGGTCGGTGGTCCGTACCGGGAAATGATCTGATCCTGTCATTCTTCTTTCGTGAGGAGTAGCAATTGTCGCTTGCCATCATACCAGATCGGGACAGTGATTTTGGGATACCGTCATATTCTCGTCAATTCTGACTGAATCATTGCAAACCGGGTCGCATGAATTGCGGTTTACCGTTCGTCGCTTCATCAGCATTGACAGTGTCTCGCGCTATATCGACCCAAACACCGCGAACCAGACGGAAGACTTGTGCGAGACTAAGGAAGATCAAATTTCTCTTTAGGTACAGCGAGAGGCACCTGGTGAGAGTTGGGTTCAATACGTCGATTTAGCCTGTTTTTTGCCGTCGGCCCACGTCACCTCAAGCCAATTTGAACAAGCGTGCCTGCGCCTGAAATGCGCATAATTTATCCGGCGGGCAGCGGGCCAGGAAGTACGTCTTATACAGTTGACCAATGACAAAAAAAGAGGGCCGACGGAAAACCGTGGCCCTTTAAGTTTTGAAGGTTATGAAACCTCCAGAGGGGAACAGCTGCGGCGCGCAATGGGAGGAGGCGCAACCGCAGCTAACTACGTTATGCCTAATTCCTATTCAGTTTGCACCTTTTTATTGCGCAGACCTGCTATGCAAATTTGCGCAATTTCGGGACAACTGCCACCGCCAATGACGGTTCCCGTATCGATAACACCTGTTTTGATAATTCTGATGACTTGGAAAAGCCCTCATTTTACCATTGTACTAGATACTAATTGAAGAAAAAATACGATCTGAACAAGGGTTTATTATTTTCTCGGATCCCATACCAGGTTCTATATGGGAGCAGAGTGGTTAAGCTGGAATCGACCACAATCGGCGCACGTGACCAAATCGGTAAACGCAGCAGACTTTTGAAAGCGCACGGCATTGCAGCAGTTAGAAGCGGCCGATGCTAAAACCTGGCATTCCTCAACCTTAGCGAATTACCGATGACGCTGACCGATGAAAGTGCCATGGCTGCCGCGGCAATTATCGGAGAAAGCAATATGCCAAAGGTTGGATAGAGTACACCAGCGGCTATGGGCATGCCGCCGGCATTATAGACGAATGCGAAGAAGAGGTTCTGACGAATATTGCTCATCGTTGCACGGCTGAGCTGCCGGGCGCGGTCAATGCCTTGCAAATCCCCCTGTAGCAATGTGACCCCGGCACTCTCGATAGCAACGTCCGTGCCGGTGCTCATAGCAATACCAACGTCGGCGGCAACGAGCGCGGGGGCATCATTGACCCCGTCGCCTGCCATCGCGACAATACGGCCTTCGTTTTGGAGCCGCTCGACAATCGCCTCCTTGTCTTCAGGCAGAACCTCCGCTTCAACGTCGGAAATACCCAGCTTTCGAGCAATAGCGTGAGCGGTGACCTTGTTATCGCCAGTCAGCATCACAACACGGATGCCCTGAGCCTTCAGTGCCTTTAGCGCGGCAGGAGTGGTTGCCTTGATCGGATCGGCAATCGCAAAAAGGGCAGCAGGAGCGCCATTCATCGCCATAAACACAACCGTTGCTCCTTCATTGCGAAGCCTGTCAGCTTCGACTACCAGTTCAGCAACGTCGATGTTCGCTTCAGACATAATGCGCTGATTCCCGATGATCAGCTTCCTGCCGTCCACCATGCCTGTGACACCCTTGCCGGTCGGACTCTCAAAGTCTTCAACCTCGCCAAGGCTCACCCCCTGCTCTTTTGCCGCGCTGACGATGGCTTCAGCAAGCGGATGCTGACTGGAACGCTCAAGCGTCGCAGCCAGACGCAACAGGTCAGCTTCAGAATGGCCTGCCGCGGTTATGATTGCCGTCACCTTCGGTCGGCCTTCCGTAAGCGTGCCGGTCTTGTCCACCACGAACGTGTCAATCTTCTCGAAGCGTTCGAGAGCTTCGGCGTTCTTGATAAGAACGCCAAACCCTGCACCTCGTCCGACACCGATCATGATCGACATCGGAGTCGCAAGACCGAGCGCGCAAGGGCAGGCGATGATCAGCACGGCTACAGCTGCGACCAGAGCATGGGTCAACTTTGGATCGGGACCAAAGATGAACCATGCAATGAAAGCGACAATGGCAATGACGATCACTGCTGGTACAAACCAGCCCGAAACATCATCGGCCAGACGCTGGATCGGCGCACGCGAACGCTGTGCATTCGCCACCATCTGAACAATCTGTGAAAGCATAGTGTCCTGCCCGACCCTGCCAGCTTCCATCACGAAACTACCCGTCTGGTTTATGGTGCCGCCGATAACCTTTGCGTCGATCGCTTTGGTAACCGGCATGGATTCGCCGGTAATCATGGATTCATCAACGGAACTACGTCCTTCGACAATGACACCGTCGACGGGAACCTTTTCTCCCGGGCGTACACGAAGGCGATCACCGACCATGACGACATCAAGTTCGATTTCTTCATCCGTACCATCTTCCTTCATTCGGCGGGCTGTCTTCGGCGCAAGGTCGAGAAGCGCACGAATGGCACCGCCGGTCTGTTCGCGCGCGCGCAGTTCCAGTACCTGGCCAAGAAGTACGAGTACGGTGATAACCGCGGCTGCCTCGAAATAGACGGCAACAGCACCACCCATAGTCTGAAATGTTTCCGGGAACGCAGCCGGAATTATTGTCGCGACCACGCTGTAGCCCCAAGCGACGCCGGTGCCCATGGCAATAAGCGTGAACATGTTGAGATGACGGGTGACAATTGACTGCCAGCCACGTTGAAAGAACGGCCAACCGGCCCACAATACGACGGGTGTGGCGAAGAGAAGCTGCATCCAGTTCGATATCTGCGGACTAATCAGCCCGTGAAGGTCGATCAGGTGACCGCCCATTTCGAGCAGGAAAACCGGTATTGTCAGCACGAGGCCGATCCAGAAACGGCGGCGCATGTATAGATATTCTTCACTCGGGCCTGTATCCAGAGAGGGGACTTCCGGTTCAAGGGCCATCCCGCAAATCGGACAATTTCCGGGCTTGGGAAGACGGATTTGCGGATGCATCGGGCAGGTATAGATAACGTCTTTAGCTGTGGAGCCCGTTGCTCTGTCACTAGCCGGCATATTGGCAGTAGTGTGGCTCTTAATTGTCGCCCCGCCATGTCCTGCGTGGTCATGGAAGCCATCGGCAGCTTTGTGATGCGAAGACGGGTCTTGATGCGATGACATCGGCAGATTCCTTCCCGGCGGTAGCGGATAATATGAAGCGGTCTATCAGTTGCCGTGCGGCAATCCGGTAGCGCATCAATATGATGCGACCACATTTTTTTGCCGGAATGCAAATGTGAGGCTTCCAATCGTGACAAGGTCAAGCCAGAATCTTCCTCCAGCAAAGATGGATTGTCATTCAATGTCGGATAAAGCGTTTGAAAGGTTTTGAGCAAGGTTGAAGTGAAAGTCTTCACCTGCTTGCTCGGCCTCGGGCCGCTGCAAAACAAGCAATAGGGATCACAGTCACCGTTAATCCTTGCCCGTCATCGGGAGCGTCCAGATAATGCCTTGCAGATAGATGATCTTCGGTTGAAGCTCGTCAATATGGCGTCGTGATAGACACATGTCGCTGCCAATGTGGGCTATGCCTTGCCGCTCACTTTCAATCGTCCGTTCCTGTGTCTGCGCGGCCTGACATCACGCGACTATCGAGCCTCATTTCAAAAATGGCTGCAGAATAATCCGGTAACGCACCCACGCCACCGGATTGCCTCTATGCCGCAGCGGCTTGTGTTACTTCAAACTCCGCCCTCCGGTACCTGCCGGGTTCGGTTACAATATCAGTAACGGAAAAGTGGTGCGACGAGCGCTGGATCAGGCGGACACCCAATTACTCTTCCAATCGCGATGCGGCGGCTGAGTTCCGATTTTGCAGGCCGATGGCGCGGCCCGCCTGCGCGGAGCCGCCATGAGTTCCGGAAGCGCGGCGATTTTGGGAAAAACACACTTAAAAACAAAAAGATAATCCATTCCCAACAGCTCAGGGAAACAGCTAAATTCTCGAGAATATGAAATGCCAGGATAAGCGACAAACAATCCGTCAGTCTACATGGTAGACAGCGATAGTGTTTTTCTGGTTTGCGAGAAAACTTACCCGTCGAATTGATCTCGCCACAGGCACTTTCAGGATACCGGGTTTCGAAAATGTGCCTTCTTGCAGGTCAGTAGACGGTACCAATATTACACCCAGTTACTAATGGATACTGCTGAACTTGGTTGTCAGCATAGGCCTGAAGGAGAGAATAATATGGAATTGGGCGTATATAGTTTCGGGGACGTGCAGAAGGATACCGCCACCGGCGAGCTTGGCTCCACGGCAGATGCAACGCGCAACCTGCTCGAGGCGATCCAACTCGCCGATGATGTGGGCCTCGATTATTTTGGTATCGGCGAGCACCATACACGCGAGATGCCAGCTTCGGCTGCGACCGTCATTTTGGGTGCTGCGGCATCGACGACAAACAACATTAAACTTGGCAGCGCCGTCACCGTGCTGAGCACGGATGACCCGGTGCGTGTTTATCAGCAGTTTGCCACGGTGGACGCGCTGTCGAACGGACGCGCCGAAATTACGGCTGGCAGAGGGTCTTCAACGGAATCCTTTCCGCTTTTCGGACATGATCTCAATGACTACGACGAGCTTTATGCTGAAAAACTTGATCTGCTTTTAAAGATCAACGAAAGCGAAAAGATCACCTGGCAGGGTAAATTTCGTCCCGCGCTAAACGATGCACTTGTTGTGCCGCGCCCGGATAGCGGATCGCTGCCGGTCTGGCTGGCCACTGGGGGTAATCCGCACTCGTCGGTTCGTGCCGGTCTTCTCGGCCTTCCGATTTCCTACGCTATTATCGGCGGTCAGGCATCGCGGTTTGCACCACTGGCTGATCTTTACCGGCGCGCGGCCGCCCAAGCGGAAATCGCCCCGGAAAAGGTGAAGGTCTCAGTCGCGAGCCCGGGTTTCATCGGCGACGATGCAAAGGAAGCCAAAGAGTTCTTCTGGACCCATTGGCATGCGGTCATGGAACAGCTCGGCAAGATCCGAGGCTTCGCGCCACCGCCACGCTCGCACTACGACAAAGAAGCAAGTGGCGCGGGCGCACTCTTTACGGGTAGTCCGGAGGAAATCGCCGAACGTATCGTCGAGTTGCACAAGCACATTGGTCATACACGACAGTTCTTCCAAATGGACGTCGGACAGATGCCACACAAGGCATTTCTGCGGTCGATAGAATTGCTGGGCACCAAGGTGAAGCCGCTCGTCGATGCGGAACTGGGTTCTGGAAAAAAAAAACAGGAACAAACTGAATATGCCAATATCTCAGGTCAAAACTATCGGCATATTGGGTGCGGGCCGTGTCGGCACCGCCATAGCTCGTCGCGCAATTGCGGCGGGCTATGAGGTGCGGCTGGCAACTTCCAAAACGCCGGAAGACATCGCCCTCGTGCTGGAAATCATGGTGCCGGGTGCAAAAGCTGATATGGCGGAAAACGTGATTGCAGCGGCTGATATTGTCGTGCTTGCATTGCCGCTGTCTAAACATCGCAGCCTTTCACCGGAACTGTTGGCCAACAAGATCGTTGTTGATGCCATGAACTACTGGGCACCCACAGACGGAACAATTGCCGAGTTTGAAGGTGAACGCTCGAGCAGCGAGATTGTGCAAGAATTCCTGGTTCATGCGCGGCTGGTGCGGAGCTTTAACCATATGGGCTATCACGAAATAGATGAGGAAGCTCGCCTGGCAGGCGATCCGGAGCGTCGTGCGATGGCAGTTGCCGGAAACGATGCAGATGCACGCCGGGAGGTTGCCGTCTTTATCGACCGGATCGGATTCGATCCCGTCGATGCAGGACCGCTGCCTTTCAGTCGTTCATTCGATACCGGTACGCCGCTGTTCGGCGCGATGGTCAATCGGGCAGATATGGAGCGTGCTCTCCAATTGCAGCGTGCCGGATAGAGCGTGTCCAGCAAACGCGTAAAATCAGAGAATGGGAGGAGATCGAGATGGTTGATATGAGGATGGATAAGGAAGACAAAGATGCCCTCTACGGGCGTTATGTAGCCCACGTAGACGGAATTGATGGTGAAACTGAAATCACCTTCACAAAGCGTGGGCCCAACCTTATCAGCGCCGACCATACAGGGGCAGCGGACAGCATGAAAGGGACGGGATCGGCTGCGGCGCTCGTAACCTTCATGATTGAGGACGCGCGTCGGAACGGAATAAAAATCATGCCACTGTGTCCCTACGTCCGGGCGCAGTATCGCAGGCACCCGGAATGGGCAGATGTGATGACCGTATCGCCGGGCGTAGACCCGGCAGTTTGAGCATAGGGCTTTCTCTCGCAGTATCTTTACGAAGTTCACAAAGTCACCCATGAAAGCCTGTAGTTGTCAATGATAGTTTTGTCCGTCGGCTTTCCCTGGTTATCGAATCCATTCCTCGCATGAAAGACCAGCAGGCGCCCTGCAAATCAGGGCTCTGTGCGAAAGGTGCGTAATGGTGCAAGCCACGCAGTCATCGCAAAGAGACCGTCGCCCGCAATCCAACATTTCATCCAAGCTCAGCCTGAATGTCAGCCAAAGTAGATTGTCGGATACGGACAGCCGTATCCCATAGACGACGTGCGAGATCGCCATCGCCGTATGACGGAGCAGCATTGTCGAAAAATTGTTGACATGGCTACACTGTGCATATTTTATAAATACACAAAGAATACACAGGGGAGAATACATTATGCCTCCAGCCGAAGGACCGGTAAACCGGCCTGCGCACAAGGGTAGAGACTGGGCGGAGGGTATGACAGGCTTGTCGCAAGTTATCCTCAAGGGCGAAAAAACCCTGGCGGGTCTGTTCATTGCGGTTCTGCTGACCCTGATCCTGATCAATGTGGTGACCCGGTTTGCCAGAATACCGATCTACTGGATCGACGAAGCATCAATTTTCTCGATGATCTGGCTGGGTTTTATCGGAGCTTCGGTGATGACGCGTCTGCGGATCGATTTTGCGGTGACGCTTCTGTCCGATCACCTGTCACCTACATGGGTTGCACGGATGCGCGCGCTGGCCACGGCCTTATCTCTCGCCTTTGCTCTTGGCCTTTTGACAATGTGCTGGTTTTGGATGGACCCGCTCGGCATCGCTTCCTATGGCTTTGACGCTAAGGCCTATGCCGCCGAGACGTTCAATTTTCTCTATACGGAACGAACACAGACACTGGAATGGCCGACCTGGCTGGTCAATCTCATCCTACCGCTTTTCTCGATTACGCTCATCATTCACTGTACGGCCAATCTTCTTGAGGATCTGGGAATTGCCCGCAAGCGCGACCAGGTCTCGCTCACGACTGCGGAAGGGGCAGCGTAATGTTTACCTTCGCCGCTTTCGTTGTCCTCATGCTGATCGGCCTGCCGATCTCGATCGTTCTGTGCCTTACCGCCGCCGCTTATATCTGGCAGACAGACAATACCGTGCTGTTTGTTTCCTTTCCGACCCAGATGTTCACGGGTCTGGATAGCTATGGCCTTATTGCGATTCCTCTTTTCATCCTGATTGGTGAAATCATGAATGGCGGTGGCATCACGCGGCGCATCATCGACATGGCCATGGCTTTTGTCGGCGCGCTCAAGGGCGGGCTTGCCTATGTCAATCTGCTGGCCAACATGTTCGTCGCCTCCATTCTCGGCTCGGCCGCGGCGCAGGTGGCACTGATGTCCCAGATGGTCGTGCCGGAAATGGAACGCAAAGGCTATGACAAGACCTTTTCCGCGGGTCTGACTGCCTATGCAGGCATGCTCGGGCCGATCATTCCGCCCTCGATCATGTTCGTGGTGTACAGTGTGATGGCGCAGGTCCCTGTCGGCACCATGCTGGCAGCCGGCATCATACCAGGCATCATCCTGTTCGTAGCCTTCTGCGTGGTCATCGCCCTTATGGGGCTAATCTACAACTACCCGCACGGTGAATATCTGCCGATACGCCAGCGTATCGGCATCACCTTGAAAGCTCTTCCAACACTCATCATTCCACTTATCATCGTCGGCTCCATCGTGTCCGGCCTCGCCAATCCGACGGAAGCAGCGGCAATGGGCGTCATCGCGGCGATCCTCGTCGGCCGATTTGTGACAGGTGATCTTCGCTTCGCACAACTGCCGCAGATGTTCGTCAAAGCTGGCGTCCTGTCGGCGGGTATTTTGTTCCTGATCGCCGCAGCCGCCGTCTTCTCATGGGTTCTCGTATATGGAATGGTTCCGCAACGGGTAGCTGAATGGATTCAGTCCATCGCCAAGGATCCGATCACCTTCATGCTGCTGGTCAACATCATCCTGCTCGTCATCGGGACAGTCATCGACGGAGCGCCCGGCCTGATCATGACGGTGCCAATCCTGCTCCCCATCGCCACGGATGTCTACGGTATCGATCCAGTGCATTTCGGCGTCGTTGCCGTAATCAATCTGGTTCTCGGTTTCCTGTCACCGCCGGTTGGACTGAACTTCTTCATCGCCGCCGCCGTAACCGGGGCCAAGCCTGGCAAGATGTTCATCGTCACGCTTCCGTTCTTCTTCATCTGCTGCATCATTCTGGTGCTGCTGTCGATCTTTCCGGCGCTTTCAACCTATTTCTCATAACAGCGAACTAACAGAGAGGGAAAAACAATCATGACCTTCACCCGTCGTTCATTCATGAAGACCATGTCGCTCGGGGCAGCCATGGCCGGTGCAACCCCCGCGGTCCTGCGGGCACAGAGCGCCAAGATCTATCGGCTCGGCATCACCACGCCCCCTGGCCACCCGTGGAACGTTGCCGCTGAAGCGGTCGGCAAGCGGCTGTCGCAGGAAACCAACGGACGCTTGTCAATTCAGGTCTTCCCGTCAAATCAGCTAGGCAATGAAGGTGCGATGCTGCAACAGATGCAGTCCGGCGCGCTTGATCTTGGCTGGATCATGACTGCCGAACTCGGTTCGCGCATTCCGCAGATCGCTGCGATCAATGCACCCTGGCTGGTCGACAGCACCGCCAAAGTGGCGAAGCTGGTCCGTCATCCTGCCGCCATCAAGCTGCTCGACGTCTTGCCTGCTGAAACCGGCACGGTTGGCCTCGGTTACGGCATCACCACGCTGCGGGTCGTCTTCACTGGCAAAGAAACCTCTGGAATCGACGACATCAAGGGTATGAAGCTGCGTATCAATACGACGCCTGCCTATCGCGATTTCTATCAATTGCTCGGCGCCGCACCGACACCGATCCCGACACCGCAGGTTTTCGATGCGATGTCCAACGGCCAGGTAGACGGGTTGGAAGCCGATCTTGATCTGTCATGGAACCAGCGGTATGACAAGGTCGCCAAAACCATACTTCGCATGAATGCCATTTTCATGCCCTGCGTTGCGCTGGCGTCAGGTCGCGTATGGAAAGGCGTGCCGGAAGCAGACCGCGAGTTGATTACCCGCATCACACGTGAGGAACTGGACAAGCAGATCGACGCCACAGTCGCCAAGGAAGCTGCCCTCCTCCAGAACTTCAAGGATGCAGGCATCAAGATCGTCGATGTCGATCTGAAGAACACGTCCGACATCATTGCCGCTTACGACAAGATCTGGCTGCCTAAAGCACCGGTTCTTAAGGAACTGCGCGAGGTTGGCGCTACGCTTTAAAACAAATTCCGCTTCAATGGAGGCCAATATCCTGCGGCAACACGTTGCGGCAGGATATTGGCAGACTTGTTGAGCACTTTGTATTTATAAGGGCTTGCTCCCGCTCAACCCATCGCAGCTTCGCGAGTGTGGTAGTGCCAACCCAAGTCGCGATCAGTGCGCCTATCTCAAATAACCAGGTTGGTGCACAACGACCAATCACCACGCATCCGGTTCGCGGACCATGTGGATGATGTTGGCTGGGCTGGTAATCCAGCCGCCCTTAAAGCCCTCCGGCAGCTTCTCGATAGCATCGCAGCGGACAACACCCGCTCGGGACAAATGGACGGCCGCATCCTCGAAGCGATCGGTAAAAAGCTCCAGCCAGACCTCGGCCTGGCTCATCTCCGGCGCCTCGGCGACCCAGAGCTTGTTGGGGCCAAGCTCAAAACCGACGTCCGGAAGTTTTTCTGTAATCGGCTTAAGCCCGATGATATCCCTGTAGAAGGCGATCATTGCCTCATATTGATGGGGTGGCACCTTGATGGCGATATCGATGCCACCGTAGAGTTTCGCAGGCATCTCGCCTCCTTCTCAGTTGCTATCTTCGGGGTGCGTATGGGCGGATGCGAGCGCCGGCTCGCCCCTCAGCTCTGACTGATAATAGCCCTCGCGTAGGTTGATGCCATATTCAAGGAACGCCTTCATGCAACTCAGCATCTGTGACCAGCCTTCACAGTTAATGTAGGAGGCACGATGACCCGGGAGATCCTCGCGCCAGCCTGTCTCGGCGATAGTCACAAGTGTCGCATCATCGTCCAATGGCTGGAAGTTCATTTCGATACGTGTCTTGTAAGGCTCAGGACCTTCGGTCGCATTCGCGCCGTCCCAATACAGCACGATGCGTCTACACGGCACGACCTCGCTGACCTCGACTGGAATCTTGCCCCACCACACTACCGTATCTCCGGCGACTAGTGGAGCACTCGCCCCCCCAACAGTGGTGAAATAGCCACTAAGCTTGCTCGGATTGACAACGGCGTCGAACACCTCGGAGGGCGGTCTCGCTACACGCGCTGAGACCCTGAATTCAGGTTTCATAAACCATCTCCTCTTGTTTTAAGCGACAATATGTTATATATTTATAACATGTCAAGCAGCGATACGGACGATCTGATTTTCAAGGCCCTGGCCCATCCACGCCGCCGCGCCATCCTCGACCATTTGAAGGACGAGCCGCGCACCACTGGCATGTTGTGCGAGATGTTCGATGACCTGGATCGCTGCACGGTAATGCAGCATCTAAAGGTACTGGAGAGCGCGGACCTGATTATCGTCAGGCGGGATGGGCGGGAGCGGTGGAATCTGCTCAATTCCCTGCCGATCAAACGTATTCATGATCGCTGGATCAGTGAGTATGCCTCTCACGCGATGACAATCCTCGACCGGTTGAATTCGGATCTCTCAAAAGAGCCCTGAAGCGGACAATCGCAACCTGGTGTGGCGACCAAACCAGGCGCATCTTTGAGTACAATCCCCGGTAGAACCCGCCAATTCGATCCGAGGTCCGTAGTTAACATTTACACTTGAAAACTGGCATCTTGATTTACCTATACCTGGCGCAAGCTTTTACTTCCATTGTCGCCAGAACAACCACTGTGCAAGCACAGGGTTCGATGATCGCCGAGCTTCGCGCCCCCTCTGCTCCAGACTTCGTTCGAGGATGGGAAACACCCATAACTGCAACGTTCAATCGCCAGTTAGATTGTCGCGTGTATTAAGTCCTTAAAAACCGTACCTCGTACAGGCTGTTTCAGAGCAAAGTGAAGATCTCCAATATTTTCATGGCGTTGTAACCGGTCCTGCACGTAAAGGCAGAGCCCAATGGGAAGTCGTTGTCGCATTAACGCCTTGCTTGTGCGATCGACGCAGGCGGTTGGACACTTCGCCGCTTCCCCCTTAAGACTATTGCTCTTGCATTTTGGCTATATTATCGATTTCCACTGACGTTACTCATTTTCGAAGAAACGATGCTGTACGCGCCGTCCCTTTATTGAATGAGCAAACACTCGTGAAAGTGACTCTGAGGCGCTTATGGCGTAATCAGTATAAACCGATCCAACTTGCGGGTGATACAATGAGTGAAGAAAACGTGGATCAGCCGAGCGAAATATGGTTGCCCTCACATTCCTATTCCGGGGCATATGCGTGGCAAACGAGTTTTTATGACACCGATCCAGACCTGCGTGACTGGCTGGCAGCCATCATCGATGGTTCTGATGACGCTATAATCAGTAAGGATCTCGACGGTAAAGTTAAAACCTGGAACAGGGGGGCCCAGCGGTTATTCGGCTACGAGGCTGATGAAATTATAGGAAGGCCGATTACCATTCTTATTCCGGATGATCGCCTGCGAGAGGAACCCGCAATTTTAGCGCAAATTCGAGCAGGAAACCGGGTCGATCATTTTGAAACCGTTCGAAAGAGAAAAGACGGAACTCTTTTTGATATTTCTTTGACCATCTCACCGATCCGGGATGCAGGAGGCAAAATCATCGGAGCATCCAAAATTGCCCGGGATATCACCGAGCAACGCCGCGCTCAGGAACAGCAACACCTTCTGATGGGTGAAATGAATCATCGCATCAAGAACCTTTTTGCACTGGCAAACGCGATTGTTTCATTAAGTGGTCGCGAAGCGAAAACGGTTGATGAATTACGTCAACGCTTACAATCCAGGCTGTCTTCACTGGCCAGAGCTCATGCACTTACAATACCCGATTGGAAAGACGATGGAGCAGCGTCAATTTCTCTTCATGCCCTTCTTCACACCATACTGGAGCCTTATGATCATCAAAACATAAGTGTTACCGGTGCCAATCCTGCCATCTCTGGAAAGCAACTGAGCAATCTGTCTCTTTTGCTACACGAGTTCGCAACCAATGCGGCCAAACATGGAGCGGTTTCAACGCCTGGCGGCTATTTGTCTGTTTCTGTAATTGAAACCGAAGATACGTTCCAGCTGCTATGGTCCGAAACAGCGCGGAATGAACACGAAGAATCCGATACTGAGGGTTTCGGGACCCGGCTGGAGTCGGCACTCTCGGCTGCCCTAAACGCCAGTGTACAACGCAACTGGTTGCAGAACGGCATCGAAATAAGCGTTCTCCTTCCCAAAGCCAAATAACACCTTGCTTGTCATGCTACATACGGATCCGGCCAGCCGAACTGAAGTGCCGCGTTGCATTATTCGTTCCCCTTGCTTGCGCCACGCTGGCCGGATCCTTCACTGTGTTCGTCATCGGGCATTGCGCTTCCTTTGTTGGGTTGTCAAATCGGAACGTAAATCCAGCGGAACCACATCCGAATGTTTCAAAAATTCCACCTGGACCCGCGGTTTTGTGCTAACAGACCAAGCCCTGCAAACCAGAACATAACAGAAGTCGTCAGCTAACCGGCGCGCCCGTCAATCCAGATTCATTAATATGGCCGGCGCGAATATTGTGATTTGCATTAAGAAAAACTGCATCACATTATTAAACTGTTGTCGGGGGTTTCTACTAGCGAAAGCTAAAGGGAGACTGACATGCCGCTTTTCAACGAAGCGAGCCGAATTTACAATCCATCGGAGATCCGATTCATGCGCAGTTGCTTCGGCAACGCAGCCATTTTGCTTGAAGAAGGCGATCGCGGTTATTCGGCGTCGGACCTGGCATCCTGCATTATGATGCTCTACGAGAACGGATTGAGAGACCGTGAATATCTGTGCGAACTGTCTGCACGTATCGCTCATCAGCGATATCAGAGCCGACACGATGTCTCATCCGTGCCAGGCGCCCAATCCTATGGCACAATGCCAGCTTCTTCCTCGCGACGTAGTGATCCGTTTGGATAACAGAACTGGATTGCCAAGCGCGGCCCGACAAGTTGGGAGACCTGTCCGAGACTGGTAAAGTCAGAATGCGGACAGCTTGTCTGGAACAAATTCCGCCGTAACAGGTTTGTCCACGAACGGAATTCAACAGGCCTTGGTCGATGCCCGAACAAATACCCCCTAACAACTCAATGCGACCTTCTGCTTCGCGCGCGAAAGCTAACCACCCGCAACCTTCCGATGCGTTTGCCAACGCATTGAGAAATCGTCTAAACACGACATTCACTAACGAGAATTCGGATATGTTCTCTAATCTGTTGGCACGGCTGGAAAACGCTGAAAAAGGCAGTGGGGAATGAACGCTTCCCACCGACTGAACGAAGACTGTCGAGAGAGATAGTATCCGCACGATTTCCATTTGAGCAGATTGCCAGCTGATATGAATGCGACGAGTGCAATGTTTCGCACATGGAGCAAGATGTCATAACTTTCCTTTTGGAAATCTCATATCAAATTGAACCGGTCTTTGCCCAGCTCCGGACGTTTCGTTTCAAACCCCGCTATCGAAACCGGTCTCAGGCTCTTCCATTTACTCATCAGGCCTGTATCGATACTCAGCCTCAACAAAATGGCCGTCATACCGTCGACCTGCGCCTGCGATAACGGCAAGCAAATGGCGTGTCTCGCCTACGCGAAGAATGTTGTTTTGTTCATGGATTTCTGTTTACTTGTAATGTGAGGGGATATTTTCTTATGACGATTCAGCAATTCCTTGATGCCAGCGGCGATCAACTGGTGATCGGTGGCAGTGTTCCGATTTTGGTCGCAGGCGTTCTGCTTTTGTGTGCGAGATACCGGCGGTAATCACCTGGTCATCTGCAGATTATGCCGATATTGCGTGAATGTTCCGTGACGGACAGCCAATGCGCACGGTTAATACTGCCCAGTAACTCCAATTGATCGAACAGAAGCTCGTGTCATTCGTTTTTCATATGCATTTATCTGATCCAACGGAGGAATGGCTATGATTAAAAATGGATTTGACATGCGCCGGGAGCATGACATGACCTGATGCGTCTTCGATGTTTTCAACGGAGAGATCATCTCTATCGACGGGCATAAGCAGTCTGGCCTCAGTGAAAGAGATGCCAAAGAAGCGGTGGACATGCTCAATCGAAAATATCTGGAGCGACACCAGGAATGCGGATCGGGCAGACTTCCTTGAGGTGCTGAACAGGAATTGCCTTAGGCGTACCCGAAGGTCTGGAATTTTCAGGCCTGCGAAGCGATCTTCTCCCACTGATCCTGGCCCATCACAGCATTTCGGCGCGCCCGTCTGGGCGTATTTGCCGAAGTCCCAACAACCGGGCCTAAATCCGGGAGCGGGCATTCCGCAAACTGCAAGCTTAGCGTTTGGGCTTTTTCGTCTTTGACAGTAGATATGTGCAGCTTGCGTTTCACCATCGGTCGAGCGCACAAAGGATCAGCACTTTTTAGTCGAATAACTGGTGTCGTCATTCGTCTGAAACATCGCAATCACCTTGCTTGTTTGCCCATCGGGTCTGTAACCGATCGCGTTTTTGCGCGTATGGATGACATCCTCTTGACCGCCAGCGCTCGTCTCGGACATCGTCTCGGTGAGATAACGGGCTGGAGTTGTACCGAGCATCCGCCGGAACATGGCGCTGAAGGCACTCGGGCTCTCATATCCCAAATCGAGTGCGGTGTTCGTTACGGATTCGCCGTCCGCCAATCGTTGAAGCGCAAGACCGACATGCAGTTGTTGCCGCCAGCGACCGAACGACATGCCGGTCTCACGGTGAAACAGCCTTGTCAGGGTGCGATTGCTCGCACCGATACAAGCGCCCCATTCTTCCAGATTGAGCCTTAAAGAAGGATCGTCCATCAGCATATCGACGAGCCGCTTCAATCTCCGGTCCGAAGGCATAGGGAGACGCAGCGGCTCCGCTGGCGCTCTCTCAAGCTCGTCCATCAGGACCGACGCAAGCCGCGTCTCGCGGATATCCCCCTCCGGGTAGCAATGCGGCTCGATGACGAAACGCAGGATCAATTCGCGCAGGAGAGGCTGGACGAAGAGAATACCGCAATCTGGGCGCTGGCCCCGGCACTCATCAGGCTCGACGTACAGATTGCCGATCGACACCTGGCCAGTCGCCCTGGCAAAATGCATGACACCGCCTGGAATCCAGATCGCACATTGTGGCGGGACCGTCCATACGCCGCGCTCGGCCTCGACTGTGATGAGCCCCTCAATGACATATAGCAACTGGTCCTTGCGGTGCTTATGCGGTTCCGTCTCGCCGGCAAAAGCGAGTTCGACCTTCAATCCAACGACCAGGCGCGCGATGGTATCGGGATAGTCATGAGGAGGAAGTACTGGAATGCTCATCAACTAAACCTCCACGGATTTTGAAAAAAAATGTCGCTATCCTCTCCATTCACCAGCTTCGCACGATATCACGCTCCACTCAGTTTGGCTGCTGCGAACCGGCCATGATTTCTAGAGAAACGGCCATGCAACAGACGGTGTCAGCCCCAGGTAGAATGTCAAAAACGCTGATAACAGATTACTTCCGGCCTCGCGCGGACTTCGCTGCGAGGAAATTGTTTATATCTCGTTACGAAAAAGGCTCTGGCTTGTGCCCTGCCTGGTTGGGATTCAGGTTAACTTGCGGGAGTATCGGTGAAGAGTGCCAAACCCATTTGGGAAACAACCGTCGAATTGTTCACGCATGGTGTGAACGTTTTCGAAAGTCGCTTGCCTCAGTCAGGAATTGTTATTAATTCAAATCTTCCCAGTTTTAATGAAAGCCTCCTGAACCTTGACGGAACAGAATTCGAAAATGGAGACGAAGCCGCCGGTCATTCAGGTAAATGATTTATCCGTCATTTATGACGCTTCGCCAGCACTGAAATCTGTTAGCGTTTCCGTCAGGTCCGGTCGGATTACTGCGATATGCGGCGCTAACGGTTCGGGCAAAAGCACATTATTGCGTAGCATGGCACGCCTGCAAAAGCCCTCGCGAGGCCAGGTGCTGTTTGAGGGATGCGACATTAGCGGGATGCGCCGCACGGAATTTGCCAGAAAGGTCGCGGTACTGGGGCAGATGCCCGAAGTTCCTGCAGGTCTTACGGTCGAGGAACTCGTTGAGAATGGTCGCCATCCCCACCGTGGATTGTTTTCGCGTCTAGGGCAGTCAGACCGGGCAATAATCGCGCAGTCGATCACACAGGTCGGCCTCGACAAACTCCGACACCGCCAGGTCGCTTCGTTGTCGGGCGGTGAACGGCAGCGAGCATGGGTCGCTCTTGCACTCGCACAGAGCCCTTCCGTACTTTTCCTCGACGAGCCGACGAACTTTCTCGACATCCGGCATCAGTCGGAACTACTCACGCTTCTAAAAAAGCTCAACACAGAGCGGAACCTGACCATCATAGCTGTGCTCCACGATCTCAACCAGGTAATTGAGCTGGCTGACGATGTTATTTTGATGCGTAAAGGGCAGCTTATGGCATCGGGCGCCCCTCAAAGCGTTCTGACGAAACAGCATCTGAAGGAAGCCTTTGAGTTCGACATGGACGTTATCGCCCATCCTCTTTTGCCGATCTCCTTTTGTCTTCCGCGCTGGATTGCCGTTGATCACGATCAGGCCGCGAGATGACATCACGGGATGTTGTCGCGGAAGCCGCGAAGCCCAAACTCTTTGTTTTCGGCCTGTTTATTTTGGCGTCGGTGCTTCTGCTGGGGCTGATTGTAGCCGAACTCATTCTCGGCAGCGGTAATGTCGGACTGTCCGACGTCTTACAGGCGCCGATGCGGCCCCGTTCGCTGGCGCAGATTATTATTGAAACCATCCGCTTGCCTCGGGCCATCGCCGCTATTCTGGTCGGTGCCGCACTAGCAATTGCGGGCACGATCATGCAAACAGTTTTGCGCAATCCACTTGCTGCGCCTGACATACTGGCTGTCACAAGCGGTGCGCAACTGGGTCTCATCGTGGCCAGTTTATTGCTTCCGTTTGCGTTTCCAGGTTTTCTCGCAACCATTCTAGGGGGCGCCATCGGCGGAGGCCTCTGTCTTCTGGTAGGCGGCGGGTTACGTGCACAGCCGGTTCGGCTTGCTCTCGCAGGGGTGGCTATTTCCCTGGCCTTCTCTGCACTTTCATCAGCAATTGTCCTTATGGCCGACGATCGTGCATCGGGCGTTCTCCTGTGGTCTTCAGGTCTTCTGGAGCAATCCGGCTGGAACAGGACAACTCCCCTCGCCCCCCTGATCATTGGCGGAATATTACTGCTCACCCTGTCAGGACGACAGTTCGATGTAATGGCGCTTGGAAATGATATGGCCTCAGGGCTTGGACTGGGAAAAGCGCCGGCCATCATCGGTTTATTATCTACCGTCGTTCTTTCGGGAGCGGCAGTTTCGATCGCGGGACCTATTGGGTTCATTGGCCTCGCTGTCCCGAATTTTCTGCGGGCTGCAGGGTTCCACAGACATGGTATTTTGCTACCCGCCGCTGGCCTTTTGGGAGCAGTCTCCCTTCTTGCGGCCGATATTGCAGCACAGTTGTTGAGCAGCGATGGTGCGATTATCCCAACCGGGGTCTTTGCCGCCTGTTTCGCCGCGCCTGTCCTGATTCTCGTTCTTCGAAGGATCAAAGGAGAAACACGTCCCCGCGCAAACGTTGTTTCGGAAAACGTTCTGTTTAAGCAAAAAGCAACGCTCTATCCCGTTCTCGTCTGTTTGATGGTAGCGACTTGTCTGCTTGGCCTCGTCTTCGGAGACGGAGTCGCCGGTTGGCAAACTGATTGGGATACCGTCTTTGCACTGCGATTTCCCCGTGTATTGATCGCGATGGGCGCCGGAGCATTGCTTGCATGTGCTGGACTGTTGCTTCAGCTCGTCACACGCAATCCGCTTTCAGGTCCGGAAACGCTGGGATTGTCTCAAGGGGCGGCGCTTGCCGGACTTGCCGGACTTTTGATCGGTGTCGTGCCAACCAGTCCGCTATTCGCGCTTCTTGCCGTGTCCGGGTCAGGCCTGGTGGTCTTGTGCATTTCATTTCTCTCGGTTCGAATGTCGCCAGAGCGAACCGCGCTGACCGGTATTGCTGTTGCCGCGAGCCTCTCTGCAGTAAGCACAGTCGTCGTCATTGATGCCAAATTACAGGTCGCCGAAGCGCTTTCCTGGCTGGTAGGATCCACGCATGGCCGCAATTGGCAGGATGTGGCGGCACTGGCTCCCTGGCTCGCGCTCATCCCCTTCTTAATGATGCTTGCAAGGCGGTTCGATATTCTTGCTATGGGACGAGATGAGGCGGAATCAATCGGCCTCAATACGATGTACGCCCGCGTCTGGACGATGCTTTTGGCATCACTGGCGGTGGCGGGTGCTGTAGCGACGGTCGGAGCGATAGGCTTCGTAGGACTAATCGCTCCGCATGCCGCTCGGCTATGCGGTGGTGCTCGCTATCGTAAGCTCGTGCCAGTAACAGCGCTTATGGGAGCAATTCTCACCGCCTTTGCGGATATGTTCGGAAGAACACTTATAGCACCTCAGGAAATTCCGGCAGGGATTGTCACCGCCTTCATCGGAGCGCCGTTGTTTATTCTGTTGATGCGCCGACAATCGCGATAGCGTCGTGCTTTCACCAGGTCGGTGAGATGCTGAAGCATAGTTCCTTTACAACACGCTGTCGGATTTTTGGTATCAGACAGGCAACGCACTTTGCACGCGCTCCAGCAAACGCAACATAGAACGGGTGGAACCGAAAGGCCAAATATCGGGGCCAAGTGCGTAGACCTGATTGCTTGCGACGATTGGGAGGACAGACCAAAGGGAGCTTTCCGTCAATTCCCGAGGGAGCTCATCGTCAAGAAGGCAGAGATGCGTATCGGGGCTCAACATTGCGAGATCTTCAAGTCCCAATGTCGTAAAGCCGAAGGATTGACTACCAAGGTCGACCGCCGGGGAAAATCCTGCTTTCGCAAGTGTCGTCATCGCGGCGGAATTGGATGTAAAGATGCGCAGACGGGCGACGCCAGGTAATGGCTGCGCGATGACAATTCTGGTTTCCTGCGACGAGCGCTTCGCTCGGGCGTTGGAAAGACGACCTTCAAAAGAGGTCCATTCCGCACGTGCTTCCGACTCCCGTCCGACCGCTTTCCCGGAAGCTAAAAGCCCTGTTTGAATGTTGCTGTAGAAGTCGGACTTGTCGGTACCGGTATCGATTAACAAGATAGGTGAGATTTCGTTTAGACGATCCGCAATAGCGCCATGGCGCAATTCCGATGTGATTATCAGGTCGGGTTTCAACCGCATGAGCGCTTCCAGGCTGGGCTGCTGACGCCCGCCGACATCGACCGCTTTGGAAAGCTTGTTGTTCTCGATGTTAACCCACTGGCGATATCCAGCTAAATCCGCAACCCCGACCGGGCCGATCCCGAGAGAGAGAAGAAGCTCTGTTGCCGACCATTCGAGCGTTACTATTTTTGAAGGTTCTGCGCGCGCAACCGTCGTAAGGGCAGCCAGGGCCGCCCCTACAAGAATATCACGCCGCAAAAAAACCGTTACCATCGAACGCTTGTCGTTGCCACGATAGAACGACCCTGACCATAATAGCACTGGCTGGTAGAATTGCAGCCAGCGACATATTTTTTGTCACCCAGATTATAGGCGTTGACTTGCAGCCTGTAACTGCCAATGTCGTAGCGCAGGAAAGCATCTACGAGCGTATAGGACGGCACATAGAAGGTGTTGAGCGTGTCGCCCGCCGTTCTTCCAATGCGGCGCACGCCACCTCCAACGACCAGATTGCCTTCGACATTACCCGGCAGCGGCATGTCATAGCTCAGGAACAAGGATTGCTGGTTCTTTGGCACGGTATAAGGCAACTTGCCGATTTGTGCAGGATTTTGGCTTTCGCTGACTTCCGGGTCCTGGAAGCTCAGTGCACCGGTCAGGCTTAGCCTGTCCCACAAGCGTGCTGTTCCTTCAAACTCGATCCCGCGAACCCGCACCTCATCGGTTTGATAATAGACGCCGGAGATACGATTCACAACGTTCTGCTGCTCGGCCTCGAAAGCAGAAAGGGTAACCGTGTAATCCTCGCCTTCCGGCGCATATTTCAAACCCACTTCCTTTAATGTCCCGGTTGTCGGTTTGAGTGGCGTGTCTGCGAGTGTCAACGTCGGCAAGAATGAGGTCGAGTACAAAGCATATGGCACAAACCCTGAATCGAATAGGTAGGCTACGCCCACGCGGCCCGTGAATTTGTCGGGGTCCTGCTTGTAATCAGTGGTCATTCCCGATGAAAGTCTGGTTTGCTCGGAACGAATGCTGACGAAATCCTTGCGACCGCCCAGCGTAACGCGCAGCTTGCCAGCTTCGATCTGGTCCTGCACATAAATGCCGGTCTGGTACTGTTTCTGCAAGAGCCGCGTCGTCGGCGACAGCTCGGCAAGCGGCTGATCGTATGTCGGGTTGAAGAGATCCTGCGAAGGGCCGCTTGCCGACGCGGTATAATTGTCGAGGCGTTGCCATTGCTGGTCCACTCCCACAAGGAGTGTATGAGCCAACGGCCCCGTATCAAAACGCGACTCCAGTTGCGTATCGACGGCCAGAGCATCGAGTTCAGGTTGGGCCAGATAGTTGGTGCGGGGGATCGTATGTCCATCCCAGCCTTTAGTGGGAATGACCCCCGTGAACAAATTGCGGTAATCTGTCTTCATATGCGAGTAGCGAAAATTCTGACGCACGGTGAACGTATCGTTGAAGCGATGTTCGAAATCATAGCCCACATAACCGATCTCTTTCTTGTAGATCGCATTGCGAGGGTCGCCATCGGAAAAGTCGCGTGAAATCGTCTGCCCTGTCGGGTTTGGCAATACGCTGCCATAGGCCGGGATTATCACCCCGGCCTGACCCATATTGTCCTTCAGGTAGCCACCGGAAACAACAAGACTGGTATCCGCATCCGGTCGCCAGGCAAAACTGGGATTGATCGCAATTCGATCGTTCTTGCCGAGATCGTAGGACGTATTGCTATCGCGGAAAATTCCGTTCAAACGATAGGTGAAACGCGGATCGTTGTTGATCGGGCCTGTAATATCGACGCCGAATTCTTTACGTTCAAAGCTTCCACCGCGTAGATAAATCTCCCTCGAAGCCTCGGCCTGCGGCTGCTTGCTCACCATATTGACGATGCCGCCGACATTGCTTTGTCCGAACAGGGCGGAACTTGGACCGCGCAGGATTTCCACGCTCTCCAGTGAATAAGGTTCGACGACGAAGCCCGAATATCCGCCTGGTTGACTGGCAATTTGCGGAAGGCGCAAGCCATCCACGTAAAGATCGGCAGGAAAACCGCGTACGGTAAAATAGTCCGAACGGACATCCGCTCCATACCGTTGTGCGTTCACGTTGGCGCTATAGAGCATCGCTTCGCTAACCGACTGCACCGCGCGGTCATCCATATTGTCACGGGTAACAATCGAAATAGACTGCGGTGTCTCGCGGATCGGCACGTCACTTTTGGTTGCGGCACGGCTATATTCGGCAATATAACCTTTTACAGGGGCACGGGGGCCTTTACCATCTGAGGTACGGATTTCAATCACGTCAAGCTGGATGGTTCCCGCGTCCTGCGCTGTGGATTGTGCCACTAGTGCAATTGAAGCCGCGCCGCCCAGAAAAGCGGTTTCCAGCAAAAATCTGACGCTCGTGCGTCCTTTGGTCTTGGTGCCCCTTTTGCGTGCAGCAACACACGTATTCAATTCAGCTCTCCTTACCGCCCGTCAAGTAAGCGATACTTTCACCCGATGGCTGTCATGCCGCGGGCAATGAAATTATTCTGGCGTTGCGCAAACCAGAGTTTTAGAATAATTCTAGTTTGCGCCTGTTGATGAACGCGTGACGTTGCTGATTTATATTCAGTAAGCTTGGTGGAGTCAGGCCAAACTCCGTTGCAATCGGGTCGAAAATCTGCAATTTCCATCAAATATGACAATTTCAGTCAAATTGGGCCACTTGGAAATTCGCATGCGACCGAAACACGCCATCGATTATCAGGATTCACCACGGCCTTTGGCCGTCATGAGACGTGAATACAAAACCGGCATGAATTTTGGCTGGCATAGTCATCGGCGTGGACAATTGCTTTATGGGACTACCGGTTACATGACGGCGCTTACCGAAGAAGGCGCCTTCATGCTGCCAAGCGGTTATGCTGTATTACTAAGGCCTGATCTGCCGCACGCGGTGGAAACGTTTGGCGAAACGGAAATGTACTCGGTTTATCTGGAAGAGAACACCTTGCGCGGTTCATGGGAGGAGACGCGAGTTCTTAAAGTCTCCGCATTGCTGGACGCCAGCATTCAGGCGCTGGTGAAGGAGCCGCTGCTGTATGATGAATCCGGACGCGGATGGCATCTTTCCGCTCTCATCCTGGACGAAATCGGCAACGCCCGCAAACAACCGCTGACGGTTCCGCTTCCAACCGAAAAGCAGCTACGGAAACTTTGTCGGAGCCTTCTTGCAAATCCCGGGCTGGATCTCACTATCGACGATTGGGCAGAAGAGGTGGGAATGAGCAGGCGGACCATGACGCGTAAGTTTCGCCAACAGACGGGTATGAGCTTTATCGAATGGCGGCAGCGCTTGCGTGCTTCGCATGTCATGCGCCGGCAGGCCGAAGGAGCTCCATTGGCTGTGGCTAGCGTGGAAGCGGGTTATCACAGCGTTTCCACTTTGCGAAAAGTATTGAAGAGTCTTAGTTTAGTGTAATCAGATTTCAAGTCCCCGTCGTCAGACCGCGCACGGCCCGAAGGCGATTCCGGACACCATCGAAAGCATGGCTGGTTTGCGGACAGCCGCTCCAGAAATCGACATTCACGGTCGAACAGCGATCCTGAATGGGTTGAACTACAGTCAGCATTATAGTGGGACGACTTTATCTTTTGTGATGAACTGTAAAACTCCTTCATTATCACATGTTTCATGGCATACTTGGACCAAACAACATCACCGGTGTAAAACAGACAATATGTTGCTCCTGTAAAGAAAACAGGGGATTTCCTTTTTCGTTCAATGTGTTGCCCAAAACCGCGTCGTTGTTAGTGAGGCGCTGGAAGTCCGCGAGCGAAGCGCGCTATCAAAATGCGCCGTAGCGAGCTCGCGGCCGCTTCGATGCTCAAAGATGTCAAAGAAGGCCCTTCAGAATGATCTTTCTACGCTTGAGATTATCAGCAGGAAAGCGATGGTCGGGCAATTTGTGACGTGTCTGATAGTCGTTCAAACTAGCAGCGTTGGACAGCATTATCGTCTAAATAAGCAAACTACACCGATCATCACTGCCATTAAAAACATAAGGTATCGGTGCAAACATAGATGTGAAGCGAGAAGCGAAATCTAACCGAAGGCTTGACTGACCTCCTCTCACGCCCGAGGTCGAATAGGTGATGCTCGTTTCAGGATGTCTCTGCATAGCTTAGCCAGCTCAAGATCGAGCCACCAAACTCGCCCATTACAAACCGAAAATTTGACGAGCGACTACTTAGGCTTGCGTACAACGCGCGCTTTGTATTCGTCGCGCGTTATATCGCCCGCGACGTAGGCTGCGGTTGTTGCTTCCAACAAAGGGTCGTGCAAATAACCCTGCCGCATATTTGCGGCACGTGCCTGATCAGTAGCTTTCTTGCGCTTGGCAACAGCTTCTGGACATAGATCGGGACGGGGGCCATGAATGCTCAAGAACATAACTCCTGTTGTTTTCTACCACGGCACGAGAAGCGCTTAAAAATCAAGAAAACAAAGGGATTTTTGTTCGGCTGAGGGTTGGCTCGTGATCGATTGCATGGATTGCGCTCAAGAACTAGTTAAAGGCGGTTTTAATGGCCCACCGGTGCCTGGCGTTGATTAGTTGCGCAACACTCAAAACGCCACATCATCGCGTTTGATCAGTCATACCTTTGGGACAAGAATCGGCTCGGCGCAAGGTCCTAAAGCTGTTTATCATTTGCTGTCCTACATCCTCGGAATAGATTCCGGTGAGGTTCATGTGTTCCCAACTGAGTGGCGACACAGAGATAGCAGGTATTCCAGTTAACGATAGCACTACCAGATTAAGGCCAGAAGCGCGGAATGCCTAGCTGGCGTAAGACCGATCACGGATTTCTCCGCGTTCGTGGAAAAAGACGGCGCTTTTCAGCTTGTGAGCGGTTCCGCCCCTGTTGAGACCAGCCTGACAATGCCGGCGCAGCGCTCAAAAACAAACATGTGATGTGGCGCTTTCGAGCCGACCGCCGTTGAGAATAAATGAAATTGAATTCGCAGTGGCGCCACCTTGCCCTTTTTTCGGTGTGTCTTACAATCATGAGTGCAGGAACTGAATGTATAAACCAAGTTCTGCGTTCCGAATTGGAACAATGACTATGCGGAGTAATATTCCTCGTTATTTAATTGCCCCTGTTTACAAAATGACGCTGTTTTGAGAACATTTTTTATTGATAGACCGCTTTATCTATCCTTTAATAAACGGGATCTTTGTGCATGAACTGAGGGGTTTCAATGCAACGTCGTTCCCACCTGTCGTCTATCGTGCTCTTTCTATCCAGTACAGCTCTCGCTTCGATTGGTTCAGCGCTGTTGCAACCTGTAACAGCAGAGGCGGCCTGTTCTTTTTCTCCGACGCTTGGCGATGATGCATATATCTGTGACAGCGGGACGTCAGCTGGCGGTTTGACCGACACGAGCGGCAACAACAGTCTCGTGTTGCCCACTGGTGGCACTGGCACGATCAATGGCGACGTAGTATTTGGACCAGGGACCGACCGGATCGAAATTCATTCAGGTACGATCACAGGAAACGTCCAGCAGGGTAGCGGAATTGACGACTTCCAGATGACGGGTGGCGAGATCGGCTCACTTAACCAGGGCGATGCGCTGGATACGTTCTTCATGTCTGGCGGCAGAATTGTCGATGCGTTCGATGATGGCGATTACGCCGTCATGACCGGTGGACGTATTGGCCGGGTCAACATGAAGCTCGACAACAACTATTTCAATATGTCGGGTGGAACGATCGACCGCAATCTCGTCACCGGGTTCGGCAATGACACTATCATCATTTCCAATGGCATGATCGGTGGGAACATCAGTGTCAGTGGCGGCACCGACAGCGTCACGATTACAGGAGGTACAGTCGCTGGCGATATACTGATGAGTTTCGGAGAAGACCAGTTCAACTGGAACGGTGGCGGCATTGTTTATGGTAATATCGATCTGGGCGGTGATAACGACGTTGCCACACTTTCCAATCTCACCGATGCCAATATCGGTGCCACGAAACGGGTGAGTGGTGGCGCCGGAGCCGACAGCCTGACTTTCAATAATGTGAAGACAGGCGCTGTAAGCCGTTTCGACAGCTGGGAAACCATCAACCTGACCAATGATACCAGATTAACTTTCGATACCGCATTGACGCTTGGCGATGCAGGCACTGGCACCGGAACGCTTAATGTCGATGCAACCAGCACTATTTACGGCGGTGAGGCGCAGTCGGGTGTCAATCCGTTTACTGCCGGACAGTTTGCCAATGTCGTTAACGCCGGGCGGATTGATCTGACCAATGGTGGCAGCAGCACAACGGACACTTTCACAATCACCGGCAATTACACTGGTCAGAACGGGCTGGTATTTCTGGACACCGTTCTGGCGGGCGATGCATCTCCTTCAGATAAGCTTGTTATCAATGGCGGTACGGCCTCCGGAAACACCGGAGTCGTCATCAATAATGTTGGAGGTGCCGGCGCCTCGACCGCATCCGACGGTATTATGGTCGTGCAGGCGTTGAACGGTGCAACCACATCAGCAGGGGCCTTTTCGCTCGATGGGCGCGTTGCAGCTGGCGCTTACGAATATTTCCTGTTCAAGGGCGGTGTCTCCGCGAACACAACCGAAAACTGGTATCTTCGCTCGACACTTGTCAACGGGAGCGAGCCGGGTGCTGTTACCGAAGAAACGCCAGTCACCGAGGAACCGGAGACAACGCCACCGCCGCCCGCTCTGGAAGAGCCACCTGCTGAACTGCCAGTCGACCCTGACGATCCGGACCCGCAAGATAACTCAGCACCAGTCACTGAAGACGCAGCGGCTCCCTCCTCTCCCCCGCCGCCCCCGACTGCCGAAGCGCCCAATCCGCCAGACAACTCGACGGGCCAGACAGGTCAGCCGCCTTTGCCGGTTGCAGGCGTTGCGCCGCCTTCACCCGGCGCCACGCGTGTCGAAGGCGATGTGGTGACTCTTTATCGCGAAGAAGTTCCCGTGTACTCGGCCCTGCCCCCTGTGGCGCATCATCTTGCACTTTCGACGCTCGGCACCTTTCATGAGCGCCGCGGCGAGCAGGATCTGCTGAAAAGTGGCGGTTATCTGCCGGCAAGCTGGGCGCGCGTGTTTGGACAAGACGTCGATATGCGCTGGAAAGGAACCGTTGCTCCGGGCCTTGATGGCCAGCTTTACGGTATCCAGGCGGGTCAGGATCTTTACGGTCGCGAATCCGAAAGCGGACATTCCGACCGCTTTGGCCTGTTCTTCGGCTACGCGCGCGTGACCGGCGATCTCACAGGACAGGCGCTCGGCTGGAATAATCTTGCCGTTGGTGATCTGGAAGTCACGGGTACCAGCTTCGGTGGATACTGGACGCATATCGGCCCGCAGGGCTGGTATCTCGACGCTGTGCTCATGGGCACATGGTTTGGCGGCAACGCAACGTCCAACCAGAACCAGGGTATCGATGTGGATGGCCACGGTGTGACCGCCTCTCTTGAAGGCGGCTATCCGGTTGCGCTCAGCGAGAGCTGGACGCTGGAGCCACAGGCGCAGCTCATCTGGCAAAGCCTGTCGCTTGACGATCAGGCTGACCGTTTCTCGACGGTTTCATTCGATTCAGACAATGCGTGGACCGGCCGCATCGGACTGCGATTGCAGGGCACAGAAGATACTTCCATGGGCAAATTGCGCCCCTATCTTAAAGCCAATATCTGGCAGAACTTCTCTTCCGACCAGACCGTCAGTTTCGGTACCGTTCCCATCGTCACCGATCTCAAGGGAACCTCATTGGAGATCGGCGGTGGCCTGACACTTGATGTGACCGAAAAGGCAAGCCTTTTTGCCACTGCCGATTACACGACCGATCTCGGCGGCGAAAAAACCCGCATCTGGGAAGGAAATATCGGTCTCAATGTCAAATGGTGATGCGAAATGGCGGCCTACGGGCCGCCGTTTCCTTGATTGCGATAACAACCAAATATGCATATCAGATCTCACATGTAAAAAAGACCTAAGCCAAACAATATCAAAAGATCACGTTTGTGTGATGAGCTTCCGAAAGCGAGAATTCATAGCTGTCGAGGCACTGTATCGTTGATTCATTTATCGTTTCTAATTCGGGAAAGCCATAAAGTATTTTGCCAGTTTATTGAAATCTTTGATTAGATGGTGAAATCTAACGATGAGCCAGTGCACAACGTTGAAGTACGACCATGTATATTTGAAGCTTCCAATTGCCATTGAAGATTGATGACAATTGGAATTCTTTCCAATATTTTAGTATATATGCTTCTCATAAGTCCAATTAATATTAAGCAGTCCCATCTTGAAACACAATATATATACTAATTACTTTTTAGAAATTAAAGATTTTTAGTACATGAAATCGCAATATATCGCTATTCACTTCATTGTTTTATACAAACTCTAGTAACTTCATAAAGAATTTTCTTGCAAGAACTAATTCTATATAGTTTTATAACATTGACGCACGTACATCGCGGCTTGGGTAACTGGGATGGGTCCGATGTATATTCTCATTGGCATTTATGACTGGATGGGACGGAGTGCTCAGGTGCAAACAATCGTTCTGCAATTAATTGGTGGCATTGCCGGCGGATCAATATCCGGGAAAATATTCCATCCCTCCGATAGTGGGACTATCTGGAACGCAATTGCTGGCGCCTTCGGAGGCGTGGCAGGCGGGCAACTCATCGGCGTTGTTCTCGGTAAAACGGCTATTGCTGAAAACCTGGATATAGCAGGCATAATCGGTCCGTTTGTCGATGGCGCAGTTTCAGGCGGACTGGTCCAGATTGTGGCTGGCCTCGTTCTGCAACGAGTGCTGACAAAACAGCCCGCAAGGCAATGCAGACGCCCGCTAAATTTCTAGTCAGGGAAAAAGAGGAGGAACATAACAAATGGGCAAACGCGGTAGAAAAGTGAACCTTCGACTGGCCAAGGTTTGTGCCCGGGTTGGCAAATCCGAATATGAGTTGGCTCACGCACTGGGGCTTTCCCGTGCCGCCCTTAAATCAATCGAACGTCCCGACGCACCTCTTTATCTGAAACTGGCACTGACTGCCCTGCTGGACGGTCTTGAGCCTGATCCTGTTTTTCGATCCACCAACGGGAATATTTTTCCGCAAGGCGACATCAAGCAAATTCGTCTCGCTGGATAGATCGTCCGGCAAACGGAGATGGTTTCATGGGCAAGTTCACTCTCTTCGTCATCTTCGTATTGGCGATTTCGTCTTTCCCCGATCTCAGCGCGCTCGCATCGTCTTGCAGATCGCGTCAGTCGGCGACAGATCCGGCGGTTAAAATGCTGCAACGACAGCTTTCGGCGCTTCGGGCTATCCAGCGCGGACGTGGTTGCAAACCTGGTGAATCAGGTGGAGGACTGTTCAATGCCTGCCGCGAGGTCGGAATGAAGATCAGTGAAGTACAACAGGAACTGAGCGCCGTTTCTGCAATTGATCGCGAATGCAGGGCTGAAAGCAGAGCCGCGGCTTCGGGGATAAAACGACTAAAGGCAACGAACGCCTCCTCTCCGGCCGGTCTTGCGCGAACAGGACTGTCTGCAGACGATAAGCAAAAAAAGATACGCGGGGCAAGGAAAAGCCTGCAGTTTTGTGTTCGCTTGTCCGATGGATATTACTTTCCGACGCCGAATTCGCAGTTCAGTCAGAAAGGCGGTACAGATGCTGCGCTTGTCCAATGCCAGCTGATCTGCGATACAAACGACATGGCCGTTTACGTCAATGATCAAAACGATGAAGCTCCGGAAATGGTTTCAGTGACGACAGGTCAGCCCTATGCCGATTTGCCAACAGCCTACGATTATCACGGTGAAGGCGAATTCAAGCGCTGCGATTGGAACGGCTATGTTGCCAAGGTCGCGCAGCTCCATGCGGCACGCAAGCGGCCCAAACAGTTGAAAGACGTAGAGGTTCCCCTCCCAAACACCAGACCCGAAGAAGACGCGACGGCTGTAGCGGAAATTCCACTCACGCAGTTCCGCCCGGCGCCAATAGAGAGTGTTCGTATGGTTGGTCCGGCATTCATACCAGATGTCGATAATGAGGCATTTGGGCGGATGCGCCGACAGCAATAGGAGTGTCGGCCAGGCTCGCTACCGCGTTTTGCATTACGCGGTCACTGGAATTCCAGATCAATGATGAAAGCAAAAATTCGCTATATTGCTATATCGCTGCTGATCGCCGCTTTGATGTTCTGGGCAGGAGCTGCGTTCAATGCGATGCGCTATGAAGACATCTGCCTTGACATGGGAGGTGGCAGGTTTCCGGGGGACCACCCAATATGTGTCATAGAAGACAGACGCCTTGAACTGGTTGTTATGCTCGATCTGGTACCGGTTTTTCCAGCGCGAATAGTGAGGATCAGGCGGCGGCACAAGTCAGCCGCTCCTTTGTAACCCTAACGAGGGCAAGGGAAGCCTGGGGCAATCTTGCATTTTGGAGGACGATGGCTCGGCGGCCGTGGCCGATGCGGCGGTTTGTAATGAGGAGGCCGGTAATGCGGTGGCCGAATAACCGGGCTGATAATGATGGTTGGGCCGCCGCTAACGGAGCGGCTAACGTAGCGTGCAGATACCCATCCGGTCGTGCCGAGAGCACGAACCTGGCACCAGCTTGATACACAGCGACGCAAGTTGACCCTGGAACCGGCTGGAAGCGTGGTGATTGTCTGGTAACTGGTACTGGGTCCCGTTCTCATATTCACGTTACCGGTCGTTACGGCTGGCGCTGCCTGTGCAGCTACAGTCATCATGGAAAGAGAAAATGCAAGGAGAATTGCCTTCATTGTGGTCCCCATTCCAGTTTACGGACCGCTCCGGTCAGAGCTCGCGTGATTTCCGATTTCATACATTAATCGTAAAGCTGGTGTAACTGAATATGAATTCCAAATACATTGCCTGGATGTTTGCATTTTTTGTCGGAGATCCACCTCGAACAGGCTTGTCTGATCTCCAAGAAAAAACAATTCGGCGGGCACGCAGGCACTGAGTATCCAGCGATGTGGGGCGTCCCACGGGACAGTGCTACTCATCACCGCCGTGCCAGACTGTCATGCCATGTTGCAAATCCTCGATTTGGATGCCCGCAGAAAAACGGAAAGATAGCTATGGGATCCTCAGAGCAGCAAGAGAATACCGGCCATGGCATCACTTCATCCATTCTGGCTGACCTTTCGCGAGAGGCGACCCTACGAGATGGCCTTACCGTTTTCGAGGCTCTTGAGCTAATGGGGCGATCAAGTTTCGGTTTTGTTCTCATTCTGCTTGCATTGCCCGCACTTATTCCGTTGCCGGGACCATTTGGCATGATTTTCGGTACTGCGGTTTCGATCATATCCTTGCAATTTTTGCTTGGGCTGCAGCCAGTTTGGCTTCCGTCGTTACTAGGAAAGCGTAAACTGTCAGCGAGGGCACTCTCTTCCATGGAACGGGTCGCGTCGCCGCTTGTCCGGAGAATTGAGCGTTTGGTTCGTCCAAATCGCATGCAAGCAATCGCCGGGAACAACCTAAATTATATTGCCGCTGTTCCAGTTTTTTGCCTTGGCGTCGCGATCGCCTTGCCTATCCCCTTCGGCAACATGGCGCCAGTCTCTGCGATATGTGTCATTTCAATCGGATTAGTTGAGAAAGATGGACTTATTGCACTCTTTGGGCTCGGACTTACGATACTTGCCCTGGCAGTGACAGGAGTACTTTTGTACGCCTTGCTAGACGCTACGCTTATCGCCTGATCTTGACGATGCAAACTTCACCGCCAACCCAGCCTCCTTTTCAAACTATAGAGTTTGTTCAGGCAGGGTTGCACGATACCAGCTCTTGAACGCAAGGCTTCTGGCGGCCTCCGTTCCGCGTAGATCGTCAAGTTCAATACTCACCGCCACAGCTGTCCAGTTTCGAATTCAGCGGCTGCCAGCCCGTGCCTCTTTGCCGGGTCCCCGGTCGCGATTTTCCGCTGACTCCCACAGGCGGCACAATTGTTCCGCCCATCTGCCTTCAGTTGAACAGTGGGAAGCGCCGTCCCGCAAACATCCGTGAGCACCAGCCCAGCATTTCATAAATGACGCGATAACATGGCCTGCTTTCGCAACTTTACTGCCTGCGGTGCGTTGTGTTTTCGTCTGAACTAGCGATGGGGAGGATGGTTTCGCCAGTGTTTCCTCGGGCAAGAGATCGAATACGCTGTTCGCGGGGCTGGCTTTCGCTCGCCTTTTGCTTTTGCGCTTCTGGTTGCTCGGGAGTTCAATCTGCACTTGCTCCAGCTGGTGAGGAAGCAGCTCAGATCAGTCAACTCTTCTGGACCATGGCAATTGCCGGTATCGTCATCTGGCTCGTCGTTACAGGACTGTTCGTCTACGCTTCTCGAAAGGGAAACCGGACATTTGGCGAACGCACCGCCGGAAAACTTATTTTCTGGTGTGGTGCTGCAGTTCCTGCGATGCTCTTGTTTTTTTTGCTTTCTTATACACTCTGGCTCATGCCGGGCCTCCGGCCTCTCCAAAAAGCCGCCGACACCTCTCTCAGGATCGAGGTCACGGGAGAACAGTTCTGGTGGCGAATCAAGTACCTCCCCCCGGACGGTAACCAGACTGTACTTTCGGCGAACGAGATCAGACTACCTGTCGGGGAGCGAGTAGAATTCCTACTAACCAGCACTGATGTCATTCATTCCTTCTGGATACCTTCTTTGGGAGGCAAGATGGACATGATCCCAGGTCGTCAGAACCGCGTTTCGTTCCTCGCACAAAAATCTGGAACCTATCGTGCTGCATGTGCGGAGTATTGCGGTACCTCGCACGCCTTGATGGCGTTCACTACAATTGTAATGGAACCACATGACTTTAGGCAGTGGCTTGCAAAACAGGCCAGACCGTCTCCCAACGCGGAATCGACAGAGGGTGCTCTGTTTCTGCAGCATGGCTGCGGGGCATGTCACCGTGTTGCGGGCACCGCGGCATCGGGAAATGTTGGTCCGGACCTCTCCCATGTCGGATCCCGAGCCACGATCGGCGCCGGAATTCTCCCAAACTCCGAGCACGCATTGCGACGCTTCATTAGCCATCCGCAATCGTTCAAGCCCGGCTCCCACATGCCGAGCTTCTCGATGCTTCCTGCACACGACATAGACCGAATTGCAACCTGGCTAAAGGGGCTCGATTAATGATGTCCGTTGTTACTCCAGGTCAGGCGAAATCAATGTCAGCTCCTCATGAACAATCAGACGAGGAGCAGCTTCGCCGTGTCTGGGAACCGCCGCGTGGCTGGCGGTACTGGACATCCGTGAACAACACCCAGGTCGGCCTCTGGTATGGCAGCGCCGCCTTTTCATTCATGCTCTTTGCCGGGGTTCTCGCACTGATCATGCGGGCCCAACTGGCCCTGCCTGACAACGATCTTGTATCAGCCGACTTTTACAATCAAGCTTTTACCTTGCATGGCACGGTAATGATGTTTCTGTTTGCGGTGCCAATATTCGAGGCCGTGGCAATCTTCCTTCTGCCTCCGATGCTGGGCACACGAGAGCTTCCTTTTCCCAGGTTAGGTGCCTTCGGTTTCTGGAGTTTCTTCATCGGTGGTGTCTTCGTATGCGGCTCGATCTTTTTCAACGCTGCGCCGTCCTCGGGTTGGTTCATGTATCCGCCGCTAGCCACCGATAAGACGCTTTCCGGCATTGGAGCCGACATCTGGCTGCTTGGACTTTCATTTATCGAGATTGCGTCAATTGCGGCTGCAGTCGAACTTATCGTCGGTATCATGAAGTGCCGGGCGCCTGGTATGCGTATCAACCTCATGCCACTGTTTGCGTGGTATCTGCTGATCGTAGCCGGAATGATCCTGTTCGCATTCCCTCCGTTGATCGCAGGCGACCTGTTATTCGAGATGCAGCGCATGTTCGATTGGCCGTTCTTTGATGCAGCGCGTGGCGGTGACCCGCTGTTATGGCAACATTTATTCTGGATATTTGGCCATCCGGAGGTTTACATCATTTTCCTGCCGGCGATCGCGCTTATGGCGATGATCGTGCCGACTTTTTCGCAGCGGCCAATTGTTGGATACTCCTGGATTGTGCTCGCTGCTGGTGGAACTGGCTTCCTGTCCTTTGGACTGTGGGTCCACCATATGTTTACGACGGGCCTGCCGCAAATATCGTTGGCCTTTTTCTCAGCCGCATCCGAAGCAGTTGCCATTCCAACCGGCGTCCAGATTTTCGTCTTTCTTGCTACCATGCTGGCAGGCCGTGTCATTTTCTCAGTGCCAATGTTGTTTGGCACCGGTGGGATTGCCATCTTCGTTGTAGGCGGCTTAACGGGCGTGATGGTAGCACTCGTTCCTTTCGATTGGCAGGCGCATGACAGCTATTTCATTGTAGCTCATTTGCATTACGTCCTGATCGGAGGCATGCTCTTCCCGCTCGTCGCCGGGATTTATTACTACTATCCTCTGATCAATGCACGAATGCTATCAATGAGGCTTGGTCGCATTGCATTCTGGCTGATGTTTACCGGGTTTAACATTGCCTTTTTTCCTATGCATTTAACCGGCCTGCGCGGTATGCCACGCCGGGTATTCACCTATCCCGACGGGATGGGATGGAACTGGCTGAATCTCGTATCTACCATTGGTGCCTTTGTCTTTGCCCTCGGCGTACTGCTCGTCGTGATTGATGTTGTAAGACCTAAGCAAAGACAGCCCCGCAGCGAGCAAAATCCATGGAACGCTGGTACACTTGAATGGATCAACGAACCTGAAGAGAATTGGGGCATCCGCTCCATTCCGGTCATTGAAGTGCGCTACCCGTTATGGGACCAGAAGGGACTGGCCGAAAAGACCAATGCCGGTGCATATTATCTTGGCTCAGCAAAGGAAAATCGCCGCGAAACACTCATAACCTCGGTTCTCGACGCGCATCCATTGCAGTGCCAGCGCGTTGCAACACCGTCGGTCATTCCAATAGTCTCAGCTACGCTTCTCGGTGGTGTGTTCGTTGCGCTAACCTTTGAACAATGGATCATTGCACTGCTTTTCGGCGTTGGCGCTCTCGCTGCAATCATTTGGTGGCTATGGAGTGGCACCGGTGAAGTCCCCGAGAAACCTGGCAAGGACGTCGGGCTGGGACTTTGGTTGCCTTTTTATTCATCTGGCCCAACCTCAGTCAGTTGGTGGGCAATGTTCATTACCATGACTGGAGATGCTACGGCTTTCGCCAGTCTTGTTTTCGGCTACTTTTTCTATTGGACTGTTCATCCCGATTTTACTGCTACACATATGGGCCCCGGATGGGAATGGCCCATGATGGCTCTCGCACTATTCATTGCAGCGTGGGTGGCAACGCTCGCCGCACGCGCGCTGAATGCACGTAGTCGCTTAATTGGGTTGCGCATAGCACTGCTTACCGGGAGCCTTCTGACAATCGGAGCCTCGTTGTCAGCGGTCGCCGGACCATGGCGACACGCGATGCAACCGCAAGAGCATGTCTATCCCGCGATAGTATGGATACTTGTGGCCTGGGCGTTGGCTCACGCTGCCATCGGCATCATCATGCACCTCTTTTGCCTGGCACTCAGTTTCGCCGGTCGCCTCACCGCCAAATACGACATGGAACTACAAAATATTGTGCTTTATTGGCACTTCATGACGATCACGGCTCTCGTTACTTTCGCCGTCATCGGCCTTTTCCCGGAAGCGATGTGAGGCTGCGATGAGCATCATTCCGGCAAGACCCGAAACACTATGGACTCTTTTCACCGGACCGATGGTTTGGGCTTTCCATTTCCTCTTTTGTTACCTGATATCGGCGTTGTGGTGCGCGAAACGTGGAGGCGTGGATTTTGCAATAGTTCAGGCTGGCATCGGGGTAGCCACATTTGCGGCACTTGTCCTCATCTTGATATCAGCCTGGCTGGCGTGGCGGCAATGGGGTTTTGGCACGCAATATCCTCCACACGATGCCTCCACCGCTCAAGACCGCAGGCTTTTCCAAGGATTCGCCACGCTGTTGCTTTCAGGATTGAGCTTCATTGCTGTGCTCTACGTCGCTCTTCCTGCAATTTTCATTGAAGGGTGCGTTTCTTGAAGAAAATATCTTTCATAGCGGGCCTACTTGCGCTCGCCCTACTCTGGACAGGACCATTTCTTTCCACCTGGCAAGAGTCTTTTGCTGCGCACATGTTTGCGCATATGGGGGTCGTCGCTATAGCAGCCCCCCTCATTTCAATCGGTTTATCCGCGCGGATCGCCGTAAAACCCTTCCTTGTTCTGATCGCCTCGTTGTCTGAACTTTTCGTAGTTTGGGGTTGGCACCTGCCAGCCGCGAGGTTGTGGGCCACGACTTCCGCGTTCGCAACCATTCTGGAACAGAGCATGTTTCTCGCAGCTGGTTTGTTCCTTTGGCTTACTGCGCTCGCCTCAGCAGATCAAAGCAAAGAGCCAAGCGCTTCTGGAGCACTTGCATTGCTTCTCACATCTGTCCACATGACTCTCCTGGGCGCCCTGCTCTCACTTGCAAGTTATCCGCTTTTCAATGTTGGGGAAGTCACGTGCTTCGGTCTTGTGCTCGATGCCAGTCAGGATCAGGCACTGGGCGGTGTTATCATGCTGCTTGCCGGTGCTGTCGTCTACCTCGCAGGCGGCGTTTTTCTACTCTCCAGGCTTCTGTCCGGTGAGCGACAGGGAAAGAGGGTAATCCCATGAATGTCAATTGGAAACACTTTGCAGCAGCCCTCGGAGTTCTGCCATTTGTGGGGGTGTTAGGTGCCTCGATTGGATTCTTCGACGTCTCCGCTTCGAGTGGTCACTGGAAAGTCACCGACTGGTTTCTGCACTTCGCTATGCGATCTTCCGTGCGCACCTATGCGCTGAACGTTGACGTCCCCGAAAACCTGCCACGCAATTCTATACAATCCGCTGCCGGTCATTTCGCACGCGGCTGCGCCATTTGCCACGGCGCTCCAGGAGAACCAAGGCCGTCTGTTGTTAACTTCATGCTACCTCAACCACCCGACCTCGCCACAAGATCAGGTAATTGGACAGACGCCCAACTGTTCCGGATCGTCAAGCATGGTGTAAAGTTCACCGGCATGCCAGCCTGGCCGACGCAAAAACGAGACGATGAGGTCTGGGCAATGGTAGCGTTTCTGCGAGAATTGCCTGCTTTGGACGAGAAACGCTGGCGCGATCTTGCTTATGGCGAACTCAGCCCCGCAGTCGGACAATCCGCGAATTTCCAGCAGGTGCTGTCAGATTGCGTTCGCTGCCACGGTAAGGACGGTGCTGGGCGAAGCTTGATGACGCCCATACTTTCGGGCCAGAACAAGGTATATTTGGTTGAAAGCCTGCGCGCTTACGCCGCAAAGCTCCGCCCGAGCGGAATCATGGAAACTGCTGCGACTGCCGTTAATCCCGAATTTTTCGAGCAACTCGCGCAGTATTATTCCACCCAACCCATCCAGCGTTCGTCCGGTACGCGGGATCCAGAGTTGGTCAAACACGGCGAACGGATTGCAAATCATGGCGACCGGGACCGCGATATTCCAGCTTGTCTCGGTTGCCATGGACGACGCGACCGCAATCAGGTTTTCCCAGCGCTGTCCAGTCAGTCTGCGGAGTATCTGACAGGACAACTCAAACTTTTTCGTGCAGGAGTACGCGGCGGCACCCGCTTCGAACATCTGATGCGCAATGCGGCAAAAAGGCTGACTGACGACGAGATCGCAGCGCTTGCCGCCTATTTTGCACATCGTCCGAGATCGGCGTCACCGGAACCGATGGCACAGTGAAAGGTCCTGTTCGGTTGATGAAAGTTGTAAGAGACGCCGCTGTGGAGGACTGAGAGGAAGTCTACTCCCGTCCCAGGCTTCTTCCTCTTGCGTTCCATCTCCTTCTTTTCTCACCACGCTTGGTCAAATCTCGCAACCAGCGTTGCACCAAATAGCCGACCTCCCGTCCCGCCCTGCGACCCTTTGAGATGGAACCGTGCCGCTGAACTTGATCAGCATCCAATTGTGGCTTCGTCAGAATAGCTGATAAAGGGAACAAACCTGGAGCCCACGGGTTTGATATCTCAATTATAAACAAAGAAGGAGAATAACAATGTTCAGGACAGCTGTTCTTTCTTCATTTTGCGCGCTTTTGTTATGCCCTCCGGCTTTTGCGCAAACTGCCGCTCCGGGTACCACAACCCAGGGGGCCGATGCTCCCGTGCAAGAGGAACAACCCGTTTCAACCAAGAATATGTTTGGCGCTCCACCCGGAGCGGATACCAATAAAGTCGGTTTTGTTGAAGCCAAACAAGGAGAAGTTCTTGCTTCAAGCTTCATTGGACGGACTGTTTACGAGAGCGACGCAAACGACGCGCAATCTGTAGGTAAGCTGAATGACATTATTATCAGTCAGGATGGAGCGGTGGTGGCCGCAGTGATTGGTGTCGGCGGTTTCCTCGGTGTGGGTGAGAAAGATGTCGCCGTTAGCCCGGATTTGTTGAAATTGGCCACTCGAAGCGACGGCAATACCTGGTTGGTTCTACGCGCCACGAAGGATCAGCTGAACAATGCTCCTGCATTTGATCGTTCGAAATTCTTTGCTGATGGTGTAGCGGATCCAAATATGTCAAAAGAAACGAACGCTCCGGCGACCAATGAGACGCCGTCGCCCGGAACCCCGGCTCCGGCCCAATAATACGTTCTGCAATTCCATGATGACGGTAACGTCGTTAGGCTACGAAATTGAAACTCCGAACCCGCCCAATGGGGAGCATTGTGCAGTGACGTAGAAGGAGGGTTGTCTACGTCCAGCATTTTCGTCTTACGAATTGAAAAAACTCGCCTCTATCGGGTTCGGTTTGCAGCAATGTAGTGACCATTGCAGAACAAGTATGCATCTGGTCGCCAGCTTAGAGAAAAGGTCGCAAGAGGAGCCAGTTATGCCTTGGAATGCACCTGTTAATGTCGAGCTTCGAGGGAATTATCTCACCATTCAAGACAGTCCTGCAGCGGCTGAACTCCTGTTGGAATCCTGGCCGGAGAATGCGCTGGGTGAAGAGTATCAGCAAGCGCTTCAGGCCTGTGTCGCCGACCTGGAAGGATTACCAAATACGGCACGAGAGTCATTCATCAAAGCAGTTTTGGCCGCGGGATTATCAGTCGGTCCAGATCGGCTTCATTAGAATTACGCGAAGGCATCGTATTTTCCGGAAGTCGTGGATCCAATTTGCTGAGTTCAGGAATGGCTGAGTCCGCCGGGCTTCTCGACCCCGGCCATCTTTTCGGCAGGTGCTTAGTGCAAAGAATAACGCCGATCTGCAGGATACGGTGCGATGCGAATGAATAACCCCCACTCGGCGCGTTCACCGTCGCTATCAGGCACCTTTTCCAGGTTGGCTTCCATGTGCACTCAAACCCTGTAACACTCTCCCGAGGCCCCTGCAGATACCCGCCTCTCGTTTGGCTCGACGTACAGATCGCCTATCGACATTTCATCGGTGGACTTCGACCTTAAGACCGACGATGGGACTCACGGTGGTATCGGGATAATCATGAGGAGGAAGAACCGGATTGCTCATCGATGATATGCTAACTTTTTCGTCCAAACGCCGCCTTCGTCTCTATTTCCGAGTTTCGCGCATAGCACGTTCCATGAAGTCTGGCTGCTACAAAACGGCCGTGGTTGGGAGAGAGAAACGGCCACGCATCAGGCGGATCTCGGTGGTATCAAAGGGTTAACTAGCGCCCGTTGCAGGGTGGCGGCAAGGAGTAACGCGACGATCCCTACCCAGAAGACGAAGTAGAATCCATCCACATAGGATAGCACAGCCGCCTCACGTGCAATGAGGGAAGCGATGCCTGACGCACCGCTGGCGGCACGCTGGACAACAGCAGGCTGTCCAGCCTCCACGCTAGCCTTCAGCATGACGCTGTGGGTATCCGACGAAAGCCGCAGCACGAGCGCTATGACGCCGCTCGCTACGCCCGGTGCGAAGATGCGCGCGAGAGGAGCATAGACCCCGATGGCCGCCGCGTGCGCCGGATTCATGTTGACGACGATAGTCGGGATAATGCCCATAAGCGTCAGGCACTCCCCGATGGCGAAGAGAATGAGGGCTGGGAGATATTGGTCGGCCCGCCATTCGTTGTTGATGCTGGAGCCGCACCAGGCTGAAGTGAAGACAATAATGCTCAAGCCTGCGATCAGCAGCAGACGTGCGTCCACACGCCGTGCGAGCCACACAGCGACCGGCGTCATCGCGAAATAAGTGCTGAAGACGATGATGGCGGCCGATCCGGTCTGGAGCGGCTTCAGCTTTCCGATCGCGGCAAGGAAATTCGGGATCAGAACCGAGGTCGGCGCCATCAGTACCCCATAAAGACAGGCAATTAGGAGCGTGGTGCGGACGTTGTGGTTTCCAAGCGCGCTGAAATCGACGAACGCGTTCTTGTTCAGAACGATATTCACAATGGACATCACCAGCAGAACCGCGCCACCGGCTAGGCCGACCGCCACCACGCCGGAATCGAGCCATCCCAGGGTTTCGCCGAGAGAAAATCCTGCAAACAACATGGTTAGGCTTAAGGAAAACATCGCCATACCGCCCCAGTCGCTGTTCCGCAGCCTGTCGTGATCAATCGGCGTCAGGGGAAGCGCTTTCCAGGCCGAAAATGCGATGAGAGGCCCGGCGAGTGAGGCAGTCCAGTAGACCCACCGCCAATCGATGACATCGACATAGATTCCGGACAGTCCAACACCGGCGTCGGTGCCGAACGAAGCCCGGAGGCTGTAGACCGCCATCGCCAGAAGCCAGAAGTGAGGTTTCAGGCTGCGCAGCGCCAGCGAAATCGTCAACGGGAGATAGGTCCCCAGGCACAATCCTACAACGACATGCAGAAGGAGGAGTAATTCGTAGTCGCGCACGAAGGGTATCGTCAGGGTGGCCAGTGCGATCGTCACGCTCGATACGATGATGACGCGGGCTGGCCCGAAAATCAGCGACAGCCAGACGGTGACAGGCATGGTCAAAAATTGCGCCGCGTTCATCGCCGTACTCAGCCACGCCCCTTCAATGACGTCGAGACCGAACGCTCCCCTCAGGTCTGCGAGAGACATGGAAAATAGCCGGCCCTGCAATGTGGTGAGAAACGCGCCCATGAAAACGACCGCCACTGTCAGTGCAGGATTTGGCGCTTGGGCACCGCGCCAGAGATGTGAGATTGAAGGGACCTTATCGAACTGCATCGGCGTAGGTCTCTTTTGTCACGGTTCGAATTTCACGGGTATAGGCGGCCACCTTCGCCCCGAGCGTATCGATCCGCGCCTCGGCGGACATGCCTGGCCTCAAGAGATCAAGGTCTGCCTGCCCCGGCTCAAGTTCGATGCGCACCGGGATACGTTGAACGACCTTGGTGAAGTTGCCCGTTGCGTTGTCTGTCGGGATTAGTGACGACTCGTTCCCGCTCATCGGGGCAATCTGCTCGACGCGTCCCTGGAAGCGATATCCGGGAAGGGCATCGATTGCGACTTCCACCGGTTGTCCGGCCCGGACGTTCTTGAGCTGCGTTTCCTTGTAGTTTGCAATCACATAAGGCCGGGTGAGAGGTACGATCGCGACGATTTGCGTTCCTGACCCCACAAGGCTGCCGATCTGGACGCTACGCCGGCCAAGCACACCGTCAAAAGGTGCGATGATCCGGGTGTAACCGAATTCGAGCTTTGCCGACGCAAGGGCGGCTGTGGCGGCATCGAGATCTGCCCTGCGCTCAGCGCGTTGCCCTGCCAGCGTATCCAATTGTCTTCGCGAGAAAGTCAGGGCCGCCGCTGCCGCCTCGCGGGAGGCTTTTGCCGAAGCCAGTTCCGCCTTCGCGTCATCGAAAGACTTTCCCGAGACAGTGCCATTGGTCACGAGCCGGCTCTTGCGGTCGAAATCCTGCTGGGATTGTGTTAGGCGGGCTTCCGAAGCATGAAGCGACGCCACGGCCTGCTCGATCGCGGCGCGCTGTTGGGCCTCCTCATTGCCAAGATTGTCGAGCACGGCTTGCGCTTTTGCGAGTGATGCTTCCGCCGCTTGAACGCGCACGACATAATCATCACTCTCGATTTCCGCGATGATTTGACCAGCTTTGACCATCTGGTAATCCGCAACGGGGAGGCTCCTGACATAGCCGCCGACGCGTGCGCTCAATACCGCAGGCTCGGATTTGACGAAGGCATTCTGGGTCCATTGTGTTCGCCTACCGCTGATCCACTCATCCCAATTCGATACCGTGTAAGTGATCGCGCCTAACGCAATAGCACAAGCCATCCACGGAGCTAGTCTAAGGTGCCACAAATGGCGGCTTGATCGTGCCTGGCTTGCTGAGGCAGAGGGTTCGGTGGTGCTGACCCCGGAACTTGACATGTTGTTCTCAACCTGGAGTTAGAGGTGGTTGAGAACGGTCTTTTCACGACTACCGGGCGCTTGCGCGTGCCAGAGAGACAGAAAATAGTGCAACACAGCCATGTTACACTCAGTCTCATTCGTGGCTTTAGAAGCAGCCGATGCGAGCGTTGTCTCTCGGCGAAACTCGGCAAATAATCTGCAGAGCGTCGAAGTTTCTGGTGCGTTCGATAGTGTAAGGCGCTTTGCACCGGTCATCTCGAGAGATTATGTGCTCGATTTAGACATTATGGTGATCAGGAAACTTCGCAAACGCCGCTAACAGTTCCGCAAGTCCAACTTCATAATCATTGAGCACTGCTTCATTAGGGTGCCGGCTCCCTCCGTGTCCTCCCCGGCTCGCGACGGCGAGAGCGGCACCATGCGTGTAGTCGACCAGAATGTGCGTCCAACGCGCGGCGTTGTTGCGCCCGCTCAACAGGCGGGTCAACTCTTTGGTGATCCTCACGGCGTGATCGGGAAAGAACGTTGGCTTTGCAAATATGGCCAGGGTCAAAGCTGGATAGAGGACCACCTTAGAGTAATATGCTATGAGGAGACTATGAACACGTGCGAGTGCATCGCCTGTTTCAGGCGCCACGACGTCAGCATACACAAGCTCTGCAAGCGCTTTGATAAGTCCATCTCGATCCTTGAAATGGTGATAGATTGTCATGGGATTAATACCCACACGTGTTGCCAATGCGCGCATGGTCAAGCCGTCGAGACCGTCGGTATCGAGGATACTCAAAGCCACGGAAAGAATGCTCTCCGGCGAAACGGACTTTCCAGCTGCTGTTGGCCTCCCTCGCCCCCTTGCCGTCATTTCATGACTTCGTAATGAGACTGGACCAATCCAGAAGGAAAGGACTTTGTGCCCTTGTGTGAAAGGGCCACATCGCGATGACCCCCACCAAAAAGAGGACGCCCAGCACCGAGCAAGATCGGCACTGTCGTGATCACCATGTCACTGATCATGTCAAGTTCGAGGAACGATTGAATGACGCGCCCGCCATCCACATAGGCGCGTCGAGCGCCCTCGGAGGCAAGCATCGCCATTGCGCTTCCGGGAGATTTGTCCGAAAAGCGAACTTTTCCGCTGAGCTCCTGTGGCACTTCCTGTGGTGCAAGCTGTTCCGATAGGACCAGTACCGGTCGGGTATAGAACCACTCGCCCATGCGTCGGACCGCTTCGTAGGTGCCCCGCCCCATCACAATGACGTCGATATCCCTGATGAAGTCATTATATCCATGATCCTCCCCAGCCTGATCATGCTCGAGCAGCCAATCGATATCCCCGTTTTGACGGGCAATAAAGCCATCGAGGCTCGTGGCGATGAAAACGTGTCCAGTGATCATTCATAACTCCGTAATTATACACCGTATAAATAACGGGGCTAAACGTATGTCAAGGTACTTGCAGGTGCGCCCTGGCAGTTCCCGTTCAAATATCTGTCTTCTCGGTTCCCACCCGATCTCGGAGATCGATGAGCTTGGATGGGGACTTGCAGTTTTCCGGATCTTATAACCGTTACCGTAGGAGACATGATCGCATCATATTATCAGCATGAGCACGGGTGAATTTTGTGCTTGTATCGACCAGACGGCACCGCGAATTTTTGCAAACTAACCTGGATGGCCAATCAGGATTTGTGGCAGATTGGCAAATGGTCAACTTTCATTCGCTCGAGCGGGTTGAAGGATGTATTTTGTCACCTGTCGTCAGATCGCCGACAGGCTTGCTGTGCGCGTCATGAACCGGCGGGTGATCCGCAAGAGTGCCAGTGCCATCAACAGCGATATCCCAACCAAACTCATGGCACCTTCTCAGACGGAAACCTAGCCGCGCTAAGCAGTTACGGAAACCTCAAGGTGGCCTTTAAAAGCAGCAGTTGCAGTCGCAACTAAGTTGCCGGGTCGGGACGAGGACCGCTCTTGCTTCCCACCCGCAGATCCACTTGCTAGTACATAATCAGCGGTGCCCATTAGGACGAAACGTTTAGTCTGACCGGGCAGCCCGTCTAAACCCTCATCGGCTAAATGACCAAAAGACCGATCAGCTGGTGCCGCCATTCTTTTGACATTACCGGTCAATCATTGGCTGATAAAATAATCACCCCCATTCGCGCCCCTCCATCCCAGTCTATACACATCGCATTTTTGACCTAATCTCTCGCCCGTGCGGGATAAAGCACATTCGGTCGATAGTACGTGCGGGCTTTCCGGTGCATTTCCGAGACATCCAGCCTCTATTACTAACAAGACTCCGAATAAAACAACATTTATGATCTTCATATCACTAGTTAACCTATATTTTCTACGTGAGAGCTTGAACAACGGAGCGGGCTTTCGGTGTTTTAAAACCAAAAGATGCTTCATATTCATTCTGGTTGACGATCTAGATCAAATATGTGAGTTTTTACTCACATTGTCTACTCGCATTAGGAAATCGAGAAAATGGTCAAGCAAAGCATCACGAATCCTAGAAAAGCAGCGTCGCAAGAAAGGTCAAAAATGACCGTCGAGGCGATACTGGATGCTACTGCTCGCGTTTTGGTACGTGAAGGGTACGCACGGACCAGCACAAATCGCATCGCTGCCGTGGCAGGGGTAAGTATCGGATCGCTCTATCAATATTTCCCCAACAAAGAATCGCTCGTGGCAGCACTCGTTGCAAGGCACAACCGTGAGATTTTAGCTCTGCTGGAAAACGCGATGCAGGAGTGCGCGTCAGACGATCTCAATAACGCAATGCGCGAGCTCATTCGCGCTATGATTGCTGCACACCGCGTCGATCCTGAGCTCCACCGCATCTTGAAAGAGGAAGTTCCCAGAATTGGAAAGCTTGCCGAGGTTGAAGCCATCCGAAAGGATACTCTACATCTCGTTCGGCACTATCTGGAACAATGCAAGAAGGACATTCAACTCAAAGACCTCGATACGGCTGCGTTTATCTGTGTTACTACCGTGGAAACCTTGACCCACACCATAGTTCTCAATGACTGCGGTCACTCCCTTTCCGATGAAGCCGATATTGTTGAACATATCACCCGAATGATTGCGGGATATCTGGGTACAGCCCCACAACCTATCCGCGCCATTTTGAAAGAAGCGGCGTGATCTCAACATTTACACCCGGGTTGAACCAACCGCCGTGATCAAATATCTCCGTTCGTGGTACGGTCTTTGCGTCCCGTTACAATAACTGCTTTTCTGACAAGCGAAGGTTTGCACATGAAACACGGTCAGCTCAGATCAGTTGCTCACAGCATCGCCGATTCTTTAGCAAGCGGGATCAGCCTGATCACGGGTTTTTACGAGTTGCGTGTCTACGAAGATGCAATGCGGTCGGAAGACGGCGTTCTGATCATCGATCTGTTGAACGGCAAGGTGATCAAAGGGGAGGCGTCTTCTGATCTTGCCGCTGCTGTCCTGCGCATTCCCGCAGAGTTCGACCGACTTTGCCAAGCGGAAGGCTTTTCACGAAGTGACTGTCGGCATGCACTGGCCCATTTCCACACAAACCAGCTCACCCATGGTTTTACGCTCGCCGTTGAAGATAATTCGGGAAGAGCTACCGAAACCGACTTCCAGGGAGTTCCGGCCCGCCGTGTGATTGAACCTGATCAACTCGGAAGATTAAGGCGCCGAGCAATTCGCCATTACGGCAAGCGCAGCTGTTAACGCAAGGTTTCGCTCCCTCCCGCTACGAGACCGTCCAAGCGAGAATTTATATGTCGCTTCAATATTCGCGAGAATTGCCGGTCAAACCAATGACATTGCTGATGGCATGGCAACATCTCTTCCCCGATTTCGGCGACGTGTAACTGCTGGAGAATATTGGCTCCGGGCAAGTGGGTTACTTATACCACGCGGTTTGCCGTGGTGGTAAAACAATCCTGAACTCTCAGGAACCGGCAGGAAAACTGAAATCCTGAGGGCCCGGTATCTCAACAATGTTCTTGAACGGGGCCACCGCTTTATCAGACGGATCATGCGACCGGTGATGCGCTTCAAAGTATTTCATTCCGCATCAGCCACCGTTGCAGGCATTGAGGTTCCCCATATTCTCCGGAGTAACCAATTCGCGAATGACGTTCGCTTGCGATTCAAAATCTTTGCTGAACTCACAAAATAAAGGCGTCTGGACATAAGGACGCTTCCAGCCAGCACAAAGATTCACGACAGATTCCCAATATGCTCCCCCTCCTTCGAGATTGTGTTGGTACGTCAAGGTGTTTGGATATGACGATTTGGGCTTCGCCGAGCGATGTGGCAAGCCATCTTGTCCGGTCAAAAGACACACCGATTTGTGCGGTCACCTGATCATATTGTTTTTCCGCAATGAGGGCTCGAACCGATACGGTGCCCCTTTAAACCGAATGGTGGCCAGCATTGTTATGAGAGTGATCACCATCTGTGTGTGCATCGGTATCAATAAAGGGCTGACCAACAAACTTCAGGATTGGCGTGATGGCATCAGCCACGGATTCGGTAATCTGCATCGCGGCGTTTGCCACCTCGAACATATTGGACCCAATCGCCGCTACCGTATCCGTCGGGTCGCTATCAACGTTGGATGCCGCTGGCTCTGCTGTCGAACCACCGCTTTCATTTGATGACGAAGTTGTTTCATCTGCCGAAAGAACTGCAGTGCCAAGGCCTCCGGCGAGAACCCCACCAACATCTACCAATTGAGCGACCACATTCGCTCCGGTATCAGCGACATTGTCAAGAATACCGCTTTCACCCGCAACCGAGTCGAGGATTTTGTCGCCGTTGGAGGCCAGGTCAGAAGCCAGACCATCAGTTCCATCGCCGAGGATGGAGCTGAGAGGATTGTCATTACCGAGGGCTGTAGATACAGTTCCGGCGACGGCAGGTATAATTCCAAGAACGCCGTTGCTGCCCAATAAACTATCGCTGCCTAGAAGATCCGTTGCTACCTCGCCAACAGTATCCAGAACTGCAGCGGGTGCATCAAGGACCTGTGTGACTGAGACCACGTGCGCCGGCCCGGCGATGACCGGTGATGTTGCAGCATCCACCGAAACATCGATGTCGCTTTCGGTTACGGTGGAATGGGCAGATCCCTCCAGTTGCTGATCATGGGATTTTGTTACCGCTTCACTGACTTCGAGGTCAGTGGCGGTATTCGCTGTGCCGACATTCTGATTAGCAGAGGTGATATCAGGACCTTGTTTAATTCCTTCGTGGGAGACAACGGTTTCAACAGGTGCCGCTACATGATCATGAGATACAGTGACTGGCGAGGTTGTGCCGCCTTCGCGATGCGCGCCAGAGTCTGCGCTGGCCTGATCCGAGGTCTGCGCTGTATTATTTGTTGTTGGGAAAGCGCTAGTTTTCTGATCGCTCTCTTTGCTTCGCGTCTCAGGGAGATCAGCGTTGGCAGCGGCAGCTTTCTGCTGCTCAAGCATAGCAATTCCCAGACCCAATGCCCCTGCCGCGAGCGCGACGTTCAACGCACCCTCGGATTTGTTGACGACAGGTTTATCCGTCTCCGAGCGGGCTTCCATGCGGCGGCCCTTGCGTGCGGTCGTCTTCATTTCTGCGCGTGCCATGTCCGTTTCCTTACTGTTCCCGAAAAGCATGTCCGATTTCGTCAAGGAGGGGGCTAACCAGGTAGCCGATCAAGGTGCGGGATCCGTTGTTCACAATGACCTCCGCGGGCATTCCGGGTTGAAGCGAAACTTTCGACTGTTTGATGTCGTCGGGATTAATCCTGGTCCGGACAGCAAAATAACTAAGTCCCGAGCGAGAATCCGTCATCTTATCTGCTGACACACTAATTATCTCGCCGCGTAACTGGGGTCGCTCACTTCTGGGAACCCCCGTCAGCCAGATATTGGCCGGCGAGTTCGGTTTGACACCGTTGATATCGGATAGGGGCAGGCGAGCTTCCACGATAATCGGGTTATCGTCCGGAATAATGTCCATCAGTTGCTGACCGGCCTCAACGACACCGCCTTCAGTGAAGACGGTCAAAGCGACAATCGAACCGCTCACCGGAGCACTGATCGAAGTGCGATTCTTGATGTCCTGCGCCGATTTCAACTTTGGTAATGCCTCGGCCAGAGACGTTTGCGTCGTGCGTATGGTGTCAACAATCTCGTTGATCCGCTGTCGATCGAGCTTGGCAATTGCCAGTTCTGCCTCTCCCATCTCCTGTCGTGCCGATGCCATGTCGGCGTCACGCGATCCCATATCAGCGAGCAGACCGGCTGACATTCGCTCGAGTTCGAGAATACGGGTCTTGGGTGTGAAACCTTGCTTGGCCAGTTTTTGTGCGCCTTCGATTTCCTGAACGAGAGAGGAGTTTTGTTTGGACAGGCCATTTTTCTGCGCTTCAAGCCCGGTTATCTTCTCCCGTAGCTGCGCAACACGGGAGATAAGCATTCCCTTTTCCGCTTCGTGCTGGTGCGCGCGTGCACGCATCACGGCGTATTCGTTCTCGACCGCCTCTTCGATATCCTCGGTCGATTTTGCTTCAAGCTGGAATTTCTTAAGGCAATCTGTATCAGCACTGTCCCGTTCACACATGAGACGGGCTTGCCTGGCAATCAGATTGACAACTTCAGCCTTGGCAATATCCAGCTTTGCCTGTGAGTCAGTCTGGTCGAGTTCAATAAGCGGTTCACCCCGTTTGACGCGTTGACCCTCGGCAACATGCAGCTTTGCTATCACACCGCCATAAGGATGAGCCACAGATTGACGCTGAGCCTGAACTTGCAAACTGCCTTCGGCAATCGCAGCGCGCGACAAAGGCGCCACATAACCCCAGCCAACAAAGAGAAACAGAAACGTGAGGAGCGCCACCGCACCCCAGAACGCCGGTCGAAACGGGTTGCGATATGCATTGTGATCGGATGGTTTGATCTTGTTCATCTGCTTGCCATCAACTCGACAGAGAGGGGGCGCCAAAGGCTTCGGGCGGTCCCACTTTTTCTATTCTTCCGGCGTTCAATACGAGGACTGTATCAACCACCGTCAAGATAGCAGGCTGATGCGTAACAACGACAATTGCGGTTCCCTGCGCCTTCATAACGAACAGTGCCCTGCTCAGCGCCTGCACACCGGCAACGTCCAGATGTGCATTTGGTTCGTCGAGGACGAGCAATCGTGGTCGTCCGAGCAGTGCCCTCGCCAGACCGATGCGCTGGCGCTGTCCGCCTGATAACCCTAGTCCACCCGGACCCAACACTGTATCGTATTGCTTGGGCAAGCTTAACACCATCTCGTGGATTCCAGCCAGGGTCGCGGCTTCCATTATCTGCTCGATCGAAGCCTCGCCAAAGCGCGAAATGTTATCGCGAACGGTACCGGCGAACAGTCCGACGTCCTGTGGCAGATAGCCCGTAATGCGACCAAACTCCGTTGGGTCCCAATGTGAATAATTCAAACCACCGAAGGATATTTCTCCGCCAGCCGGTTGAAGTGCACCTATAAGCAGCTTGGACAAGGTACTTTTGCCGGAACCGCTTGCACCCACGATCGCGAGTGCCTCACCCTCTTCGATTTTAAATGAAATATCATCCAGAACCGGCTTTGTTCTTCCACCAACCTGACATGAAAGGTCTTTTACATCGAGCACGGTTTCTTTGGTCGGAACGATTGTCCGGGCCTCATTTGGAGGAATCTCGTTCAAGAGGTCGCGGATCCGCCTATAACCGTTGCGGGCACCAGCTGCTTGTTTCCATGCTGAAACGGCTTGCTCCACCGGTACAAGTGTGCGCCCCATGATAATGCTCGCCGCGAATATAGTTGCAGGCGAGATACTGTGATCGATCGCCAGCCATGCGCCGGTGCCAAGTATGAGCGACTGGAGCAGAAGTCGCGTAAAACGTATGCTCGCCGAAATGACTGCATTTCGATCACTGGCAAAAGCTTGCCTGATCAGCATTCCCGCCCGGCTTCCTTGCCAGTGGCGTTCAACTGCCGACTGCATGCCCATGGCCCGGATAACGTCCGCGTGCTGCATGATATTTTCAGTAAAAACGAAAGACCGCCTGGCCGCAGCCTGGGCATCGTCCATCGGCTCGCGTGTAACCGCTTCATTGACAAATGCGAGCACCAGCAGGATCAGCGCTCCCGTCGTTGCGACCAAACCCAGAACCGGGTGAACAAAGTAAAGGAGCCCGAGGTAAATCGGAATCCAGGGCACATCAAATGCGAAATGGATACCCGGGCCAGTCACGAATGTTCTGAAATCATCAAGTTCCCGTAAAGGAAGAGCGCCCAGGGAATAGCCCTGCGCGGAAGATTTCTGGACAAGTGCTGCAAATACCCGACTTGCCAGTTTCTCATCAAGCAACACACCACATCTGACCAGCATCTGGGCCCGGACTGCATCCAATATTGCCATGACAAGCAACGCGAGTACCAAGACAAGCGTCAAAAGGACAAGAGTCGGAATGCTTTCACTGATGAGAACCCGGTTATAAACCTGCATCAGATATAATGGGGAACTAAGATATAAAAGATTGATAACACTTGAGAAAATACCCACGACAATGAGATATGGTCGAAGCGATCTTATCGCCGCGCTGATTTCATTTTCTGCACGCTTCTTTGTCGGGCGGAACAACGCGGTGGCGTCAGCCAATGACATACGAAAGGCTCCCTAACAACTATCGCATCCTTCGTTCCCGAGACGTTCAAGCCTTGCTATGTCGTGGACGACGACAGACATCTGGACGAACCGGGCTACTGGTTGACCACGCAGGGTCAGTGAAACACCAATGAAATCATGGGCCGCCGCGAGCGCTTTCTTGCCCGCAGCGGCTTTTTTTGCCATTCGGGAATATTCAGATTCTCCTCACCTATACGTTCAGGCGAAACCTTATCCGCCTGCACGAATTCAGGCGATATGCACACCATCATCTGGTTGAAGAGAATCCAGGATCAGTGATGGAGTGAGTGCAATACCTGTCCAGGCGCTGCCGACCAGCATCGCAGCACCCAGTCCAAGATGCCCGCCACCTTCCATGAAATTGACGTAAGCATCATCGAACGTGACTTCACCCGACCGATCGTAATCCAGAGAATCGGACACAACCGCTGTTGTCTCTGTGTCGCCACCCCCAAATAGAAGCTCAAGCATGGGAACCTCCTATATTTGCTTTAGCATAAACAGGGTCCCACATTTATTATTTAAGTCAAGAAACTGGGCCCGCTTTCACGACATGCGTCAAGCATTCGAGGAATTCATCAATCAAGCTTGCCGGCATAGTCGGACCAAAGTTCTTTAGCCGCCCAAAAAGCGTGGAAATGGAGGGGGTAATCTTTATTGAAACGGGTTTCAACGCCAGCGAGGGCGAGGCAACCAAGCTCGGTTCACAGCCCCGGCTCACGCCTCTCATTGAGAGAATGCCGGTCCATTATCCCAATTGCGAATTGCTTTCCGCCGTGGATTGTTTCGATAGCGAACAGCCGAGATTCCAGAGCGCAAGCATCAACACCAAGATCGAGGTGAAGCATACTTTCGGGCCTGATCGGCCAGAAGAGCCGTTTCAGTATTTGCGAGGGTTGGCAGGGACAACAGTTCGATGACATATGATTGCATCAACTGGACCTCGCGATGAACCCACCAACCAGTGACAGACCGCTCGAAACCCAATCGGTAACACAGATTGATTGGGCTTCTGGTTCGTCGTTGACCAAACCACCTGGATCCAGGTGTAATCATTCTCCCAGTGGCTGGCGATTATTGGGTTGCCAGTTTGCGATATGACGCGGGAGGCTGGCCAACTATCTTCGAGAACACCCTGGTGAAGTGGACTTGATCGGCAAAGCCACACTCGGCAGCGATCTGCCCAAGGGGCAATGTTGACTTTGTCAGCAAATAACGCGCACGCCCGATGCGGCTGTGCAAGAGATACTGATACGGTGTTCTACCGGTTGTCTGCTTGAACAAATGAGCAAAATGGCTGGTAGAGAGTCCACTTCCCTCGGCCAGGTCGGCCAATGTCAGCTTCTTGCTCATCTCGGCCTCTATCGCGTCGCGAAAATTAGCCATCTGAGTATGCGTCAGCTGCCCGGCAATTTCCTTGCCGATTGGCCGGAAGCTCAGATCCGAGTATTTCCGGATCAAATGGCAGGCTGTAGCCCGGGCCAGATGATCCACGTAAAGACCCTCCATGTCCCAGTCTGTGGCATCACAAATTGCGTTGACCAATCCTTCGAGCAAAGTGTCGACGAACGCCAGCTTGCTAATGATCTCTATGGGTTTGGGACTTTTACTGGAAAAATCAGCAGCAACTTCCGCCAAAAGTGAATCCCGCAGATAAAGATGGGTTGTGTGCACCCTGCGTTCCCACCTGACACGTGCAGGCTCATCTGGCGCCAGGATGTTCATCTGACCAGGATGCAACCTCACATAGGACCTTTGTGCCTTGATGTCGAAAAATACTCTAGCCGGCCCTGACCGTGTCAGACTGATGAAAAGATGGGGACTGCCCAGGAACGTGCCTTCGTTGGGATCTTCTATCTGTTTTGATACATAAACTTGCGGCCAATCAAGGTTGGCACTTGATTGAAGGATCCGGCACGTTTCCAGTTGATCAAAGCAATGTGTTTCATCCAGCGGGAACTTGCGAACATCCGTAGTTCCCTTGGTCATATCCCCCGCAACGCCCTTCTTCGGCCCCATTTCGAAGTCTAGTACACTAACCATGATAATACCCTCGTCACTTAGTGAACGACATCTATGAAAGCGTTAGGCACACGCGCATCTTCGTCAGTCGGCCATCCATTATTGCCTTTAAGACCAATAAAAATTTCCGGCATAACACCGACTTGAATTTAGTTGCAGACCTCCTTTAATTCCACTTATGGTATATTTACTATCTGTTTATATACTGCGCCGAATTATTCCCGAATCTTCATATTGAACAAAAACTAACGCAGTCACAACACACCGATCACTTTCCGTAATAAGTAACTGTCTCATATAGGTGGATTTGGGTCATTGTCTATTGTGTGGAAACCTTGACTAAAAAGTGTAAATTGTGTGGCAGCGCCGCGATGCCAGTGTTCGCATTTCGAAGAATTCGGACGGATGTTTAACTACCGCCCCACTCCCTAGCCAGTTTCCGTCACTGAGTTCGGTGATATTTGCATGTTTGAACAGGAACTGGCTGGCGCAATGCGCGCATCTGGAAAGAGGGATAACCAGAACCTTGCTTCCTTGGCATGCAAGTTTGTAGTTTAACATTTGGTTTTCCTATAATTACAATAAATTCAAATATTTACGTGCTATAAGAACTCCCGATAAGGCGCAACGCGTTTGCATAACAATCCTTGTAATAAGCAGCCCGGAACGGTTCGGTTGAGTTTAATGTTGGCTGTTGGTATTTTGCATATTGCTTCTGGCTGTCGTTAGAAACCGCGCTTTTGAACAAAAGCAGACGAGTTGAAAAGGGCCACATTACCGAAACTCGTGCACCATCAGAATTAACAATATAGTTCGTATTTTAAATTAATTTACTTCATTTTTTTCTTTGTTTTCAGCTACAATATGCAACTGTGCTCTGGTTGCATTCCCATGATTTTGGCAGAAGTGACCCTACCACACCATCTGCTTGCACGAACTTGAAACCGGGACTAATTCCAAGACTTCAACGAACACGACCAAAGCATAAAAGGCCGCCTTTCGGCGGCCTTTGGATGATTGCAACCATACTGATCTTCTTCAGTTTTTCTCTGGCACCTGCCTGGAAGTGGACTTGTTTATCCCATTGATTGCCAAAAACTCTTCCTTGCCCGCTTTTTTATCGGTAATTGAGATTCTTCCCAGCAAATAGTTGACCACTTTCTCCTCATAAAGCCGAGATTTCAACGCGCTCACAGCTCGCGGATTTGAAGAATAGAAATTAATAATGTTTTGCCGTTTGCCCGTTGGAAGGGCACTTATCTGCTCTTGCAAGCGCCGTTTCAGATCTTCTTTCGTAACAGTAATACCTGCTTGTTGACCGATCGCGACCAGGATTAGTCCGCTACGGATTCGACGCTCCGCGAGAAGTCTGGTTTCATTCCGAACTTTTTCTTCTGTGGTGCCAAGTTCAGTGAATGTGGTGCCTTTCGTTTTAAGATTTCGATTAATCCCGGTCCAGATATTGTTGAACTCGGTCTCCACCATCTGAGGAGGAGCGGTGAACTGATAAGACGCCACAAGCTGTTCAAGCAATTGTTCCTTCATCCTGTGCTGCGCAACCGCACCATATTGATTCTCAATCCGGGCCCGTACGCCGTTGCGCAAGTCAGCTAATGATTTAACACCGATTTTCCTCGCAGTTTCATCATTCACCGACAGTTTTCCTGGTGAAGCGACTTCCTTAATCGTAACGTTGAAAGATGCCTCTTTTCCAGCCAGACCTGAATATCGAAAGGTCGTTGGAAATTCGACAGTAATCATTTTCTCGTCGCCGGCTTTAGCTCCGACTAACTGTTCCTCAAAGCCTGGTATGAGCTCGTTTTCACCAAGTACAAGAGTCCGTTCTGACCCGACACCAGCTGGCACCACCTCGCTGATCTTGCCATTCAGATTGACCGTGATGCGATCGCCAATAGACGCTTTGCCCTTCTTGGACTTATATGCACGCGTAGCTTCTGCCACATGTTCGACTTGCTCATCGACTTCAGACTTCGGGACGTCATAAACAAGACGTGTCACCTTGATCTTTTCAAGATCCTTCATCTCGATTGAAGGCACGGCTACACCTACGGAGACATTGGGAGCCGAACGTTGACCTCCTGCATTGTACGCGAGCGAATCTGTCGACGAATTCACGTTGTTTGTATTCGCGAGCGAATTTCCGACGGTGCTACAGAAAGCAGCAATCGAACCTCCCAATGCTTCGTTGCGGTTCCCTGCCAAACCCGTACTCCGGTCGCGCGGAATACTGTCAGCTGCAAAAGCTAGTTGTTGCCTGGAGCTACCATCATTGGCGGATAAGCTTTTATCCCTCGCTTGCTGACCATCGCTCGCTCCTGCAATCGATTCATTGGCAAGCATTCCGTTTCCAGGAGCCATTTTGGTTGGCGCTCCCATGCCGGCGCTTTCGTTCGACGCTGCAAGCCGGTCGTTGGCAAGTGAGCTGGTTCCAGGAGCCCCGCCCGTGGGCGATCCCGTGCCTGCACTTTCATTCGAAGCTGCAAGCCGGTCGTTGGCAAGTGGGCTGGTTCCAGGGGCCTTGCCCGTGGGCGATCCCGTGCCTGCACTTTCATTCGAAGCCGCACGCCGGTCGTCGCCGCTCTCGGCATCAGCACCGAATAAATTCGCGAGCAATTTTTTGAATCCGGACCGGATTCCTCCGGTTTCACTTCCACTTGCGCCGCTCGCAGAATTCGTAGGACGGTCACTGGGGATTGGGACCATCTGGGTCTCAACCTGAAACCCGTCATCGGTTGCAGCAATATTGCCGGCAGGTTCTGTCGTGCGATCGTGATTCTCATCTACATTTTTGCTACCGGGAAAGCCCGCCGGTGTTTCGTGCGCAGTTTTGTCAATTGGACTGTTGCGCGAATCATTATTTGCGGCACCTTCAACGGAGATTAACTCACCAGGTGTGGCTGCGTTCGTTTCGTTCGGAGCGTTAACGATTGAGTTGGACGTCTTGGATCCGTTGCTATCTGACAAATAGGCAAGCAGCTCTTCAAAACCACTGCCAGATGCTTCAACAGCATTATTTTCCCCAGTTGTGCTCGCAGATGGGGATTGACTGCCTTTCTTACCTTCGTTGTGAGCATCAGTCGGATCTACAACAGCTTCACTCGTTGTCGTTTCGAGACCCGGAGTAGAATTATTACTTGAATTAGCGCCATTTAGACCAGGCATGCGGTTGGGGCTAGCCTCTTGAGCGATGGCTGGTTCAAGCCCAGGAGACGATAGGGGCGCACTTGCATTACCGGTGTCAGTAGATTGATCGCGGAAGCCAGATCGACTGTTGCGGGACAAGTAAGCAAGCAAGTTTTCAATACCAGCTTCACGTGCCTTATCTGTTGCATCGGTTACACTCCCCTCAAATTCCGGATTTGAGGTTTCGTCCTGGATTTCGATGCTCGTAATGTCTCTACCTACGCCCGGAATGCTTCCAACTCCATTTGAACGGTTACCACTCGTCAAACGGTTGCGACCGCTCGAGTTGGCATCAATCTCATTAGGAAGTGAATCGTTTGCGCCCTCGCTTCGACTATCGGAGGCAAAAGCGAGCAAGCTTATCGGGCTTACACCACCGTCAGCACCTGCAAGAGAGTAAGCGGCCTCACTTTTCGGCTTGACAGGAGATCCTGCATCATTAACGAACACCTTGTTCGGCTCACGATTTGCCGTTGTTACCAAGCCAATGGACGGACTTACGCAATCAAGTGCACTGCCGCAGTTCATATCGTCCATCATGCTTGGATTGATAATATCTCCGACGATGATCCCTCCGCCCGTATCAATCCCCCCGGCATTGCCACCGCCAGTATCGCCGCCGCCAGTATTGCCGCCGCCAGTGTTACCGCCACCGGTATTGCCGCCGCCAGTATTGCCACCGCCAGTGTTGCCGCCACCAGTATTGCCACCGCCAGTGTTGCCGCCACCGGTATTGCCGCCGCCAGTATTGCCACCACCGGTATTGCCGCCGCCAGTATTGCCACCGCCAGTGTTGCCGCCACCAGTATTGCCACCGCCAGTATCGCCGCCACCGGTATTGCCGCCGCCAGTGTTACCGCCACCGGTATTGCCGCCGCCAAATAGCCCACTCAACGCACCGTCTAGTGAGTTAGTGACACCACTAACCACTCCACCGACGGTGCCGCCGAGGCCATCGACAACGCCGCCAATCGTGCCACCGATACCGCCGAGGCCACCGTCTTCTCCGGTACCACCCAGAACACCATCCAGCGACCCGACGACGCCGCCGATCGTGCCGCCAAGCGAACCGCCAAGACCACCGTCTTCTCCGGTGCCACCCAGAACACCGTCCAAACCACCGACAACGCCACCGATACCGCCGAGGCCACCGTCTTCGCCGGTACCGCCCAGAACACCATCCAGCGATCCGACAACGCCGCCAATCGTGCCACCGAGCGAACCACCAAGGCCACCATCTTCTCCGGTACCGCCCAGAACGCCATCCAGCGATCCGACAACGCCGCCAATCGTGCCACCGAGTGAACCGCCGAGGCCACCGTCTTCACCGGCACCACCCAGAACGCCGTCCAAACCACCGACAACGCCACCGATCGTGCCGCCAAGCGAACCGCCAAGACCGCCGTCTTCTTCGGCACCACCCAGAACGCCGTCCAGCGATCCGACAACGCCGCCAATCGTGCCGCCAAGCGAACCGCCGAGGCCACCATCTTCACCGGCACCACCCAGAACGCCATCCAGCGATCCGACAACGCCGCCAATCGGCGAACCGCCAAGACCGCCGTCTTCTCCGGTACCACCCAGAACGCCATCCAACGATCCGACAACGCCACCGATCGTGCCGCCGATACCGCCG